>NZ_JBZQJF010000281.1:0-5308 GCF_059905295.1 Mangrovibacterium sp. | reverse complement strand
TCCGTATAGTTTTCGGGGAATTGACCGATCATGACCGACGGGAAAAGAACAACACGGTATTTAAATGTTTTGATCTTGTCGAGGTCGTCCTGTTCCACGAAGATGGCTTTTACCGGACATTTCCGCATGCATCTTCCACAGTCAACACATCGTTTTTCTTCTATTACGGCCAGCCCGCCGCGAATTCGAATCGCTTCAGTTGGGCAGTCCTTCATACAATGGGTACAGCCAATGCACTTTTGGGCATCTACTTTTAGTGCATGGTATGTTGGTGTCGCTGTATTCATAAGAAATAATTAACCATGGTTACCGTTGTACTTTTTCCCACAATCGACTCAATGTTCAGTTCGTTGGTATTCTTCTTAATATTGGGAAGTCCCATTCCTGCTCCAAAGCCCATTTCCCGGACTTTTTTGCTGGCCGTTGAGAAACCTTCCTGCATCGCTTTTTCAATATCCGGAATTCCAGGTCCTTCGTCTTCGATGGTCGTACGGATTTTGTCTTTATCAATTTGGATTTTAATCACCCCTTTATAAGCGTGGGCAACAACGTTCACTTCGGCTTCGTAAAGCGCGATAACGATACTTTTAATGCACTTTGCATCAACTCCCAATTGTTTCAACACCTTCTTTACATGACTTGAAGCTTGTCCAGCCTGTGTAAAATCCCCTCCTTCAATTGAAAACTTCAGCTCCATTTTAGTAAACCGGTTTTAATCCTGCTGTAAATAAAAGGCCACTTGCTTTAAACATGGTGAAAGGCGATTCCATTAAACAGATTCCATGTTCTTTCGCCAAATCAACCATTTCGACAGATGCTTTTTTATTTCGAACAAAGACGATAAAACGAACGTCGGCCATTTCGGCTGTTCGTATTGTTTGCAGGTTGCACATGCCGGTTATTAAAAGCAGGTGGTCGGTATCTAGGGTCAGCACATCACTCATTAAATCGGAGCTGTACCCTTTTTCAACCTGAACACTATTCTGCTTGTTGTCGCAAATTATTTTTGCCTCCAATAATTTGCAGACTTCAGAGATTTCCATGAGTTCAAAAGATGGTTTTTGCAAATATGGCTGAAAAGGCAGAAACGGACGATATTTTCGAGCTCAAACTGACCTTTTTAATAGAAATTTAGATTCATTATAAAATACTACATTCGACGGATTGAAAGGAGATTAGGCATTCACTCCCTGTAGCTTTTGAACAAATGTGAATTGTTTCTGATTGGACAATCGATTGCTCTATTCTTAACTGAATTTTTCGAGATCAGCTTTACTATTTTTTCAGATTGAGTGTCCTCAAGATCCTGGACCGGACCGATCGATTCTAAACTATTTTTCGTACATTTTGATGGTTTAATTAGTTCGATCAACATAATTCTTTACCCATGATTTACGACGAAAAATCTTTTCACTCTGACAATCCTGAATTTTTCGGTATTCAACAGCAATTAATAGATGCCTTGCCAATGCCTGTTCTTCTTCGAAATCCGAAGGGGGAACTGTTGCTGGCTAACAGGGCTTTTTGTAACATCATAGGTTGCGGAGAAGTTTCTGCAAATGGAAAGAAAATTGCTGATTTTTTGGGTGATGATCAGGTTCGCCTTTTGGAGAGCTATGATCAGGATATGCTCGTTGATAAGGAAAAGCGATCTTACGAAGTGCGTATACGAACGGCCTCAGGAAGTTCTGTAGAATATTCGGTTGATAAGTCTCTGCTCTATGACAAGAATGATGAGCTTGTTGGAATTTTTGCGGTAATGACCGAATTGAGTGAACGTCGGAAGGCAGAACGCCGGTTAAAGGAAGCGCTTGAAGCTTCCGAGATGGCTTCAGCCATGTTGCACAAAATTCGGGCAGGGATCGTTATGGTCGACAATGATTGGCATGTAATTAACTCGAACCCTGGCTTTGCCCAATTAATAGGGGGAGATGTTGCCGATTTGTATGAGTCGGTTCCGGGGCTGAAAGGAGCCAACCTGAAAGAGCTCGTTCCGGATACGATCTTCCGCATGTTCGCCTCTATAATGAGCTCCGGAGAAGCAAGTCTGGAGCGCGATTTGCGTTACCAAAACAAGTTGTTGCATGTGTCGGTTATCACGATTTACAAAAACAGGGTGGTTGGAGCATTGATTCGAGACATGTCGGCGCCTGCTCTGGTGCGCGAAGAAATAGTGAGTCGGGCGCAGCGCGTGAATAAGCAAAATATGGAAACGGTACAGAAAATCGCTTTCCTGCTGGGAGAGAATGCATCGGTTATGGAGGAGTTGCTGCATTCAATCATTGAGTCGTATAGTTATGGTGAGGAGGATGAGGCATGAGCGATTTGCATGTAGATGTTGACTTTCAGCAAAAGATGGCTCACGGAGAAATTGTTTGCGGTGATGTATTTCATTCACGGCGGATTAGCGGTGAAGGACGGTACATTTTGATTTTGTCTGATGGACTGGGACATGGAATTCGGGCCAATGTGATGGCTAACCTCACTACTTCCATGGCCATGAATTATACTTCTTTTCATACGCGTCCGGAGATTGCTGCGAATATTTTCATGCGTGTACTTCCCCAAAGCAGTGATGGTAAAGAAAGTTATGCCACCTTCACGATTATTGAGATTGACAACGATGAACTGGTTCGGATTATTAATTACGACAATCCGACAACGCAAATATTTCGTTTCGGAAAACCTTATGTGCCGCGTGAACTGGAAATCCCCATTCGAGGAGATGAAAATAAAGGGAAAATCCTGCGTGTTCGGGAATTTAAGCCAATAAAGGGCGATCGGATTATTTTTATGAGTGACGGCGTTACTCAAAGTGGTTTGGGCGGGAAACGATTCCAGATGGGATGGGGCGCCGAACAGCTTTCCAATTTTGTAGAAAGCCAGCTCGAGCGTGAGCCGGAGGTGACGGCAACACGTCTGGCTCGAAAAATTATGAATCAGGTGGAGATGAATGATGGTTTCGAAATGAAGGACGATGCAAGTTGTGGTGTCATCAATTTTCGAAAGCCGCACGAGTTTATGCTGATCACGGGGCCGCCATTTTATAAGATTAAAGACCAGGACTTTGTCGGTCGGGTAAAAGATTTCCCCGGGAAAAAAATTATTTGTGGAGGAACTACTGCCGAGATTATTGCGCGCGAACTGGACCTGGGTATTTCGATTCAGCACCATTACGAGTGGGACAATATTCCACCTGCGGCTGATATGGAAGGTTTCGAGATGGTAACGGAGGGAATTTTAACCCTAAGCAGGGTGGAGGAGATCCTGGAAAACTATACCAGCAATACCAGGCTGGAAAATTCGCCGCCCGAAGAAGTTGCCAAATTGCTGCTTGAACACGATGTTATTCATATTCTCTTGGGAACGCGAATCAACCGTGCACACCAGGACCCGGAACAGCCTTTCGAAATCCAAATCCGTAAATTTGTGGTTCGCCGGATTGTTAAGCTTCTGGAGGAACGATTTTTTAAGAAAGTTTCCATCGAGTTTATTTAGCCGGAAAAATTGAGGCAACTTTGTTGCGAACCCGAGATATCCAGTATGAGCAGAGAAACCATAAAAGCACGATTAATCGAGAAAATAAACGACCTTTTAGCTGAACGAATCGCTGAAATTGAACAGGCAATCCTGTCGGCCAAAGAATCACGCGATAGCGATACCAAAAGCAGTGCCGGTGATAAATATGAAACCGGTCGGGAAATGATCCAACAGGAGATGGACAAACAGGCAGCACAATTGGCCAAGACTCGTGCTTTGAGCGAAGATTTAAAACAAATCAAGCTAACCAGGAAATATGAAGAAGGTGAATTTGGAAGCCTGATGTTTTGCAACCAGGGAATATACTTTCTTTCCGTACCACTTGGCAAAATTGAATTGGATGGAGTGGATTACTACTGCATTTCGCTGGCATCGCCAATCGGACATGCTTTGTTAAGGAAAACTGCTGGAGAAAGTGCTGTTTTTAATGGACGAAAAATAATTGTTGAAGAAATTTTTTGATTATACCTGATCGAATGGCAAGTAGAAATTAAATATGTATATATTTGCATGTTTAATTTTCACAATATGGAATTCAAGAAATTAGAACTTCAGCCTAAAGGCAATTGGTTTCAACGAAATATTTGGACACGACATGGTAAGAAAACGATGATCTACATTGTTTTGGGAGCCCTGTTGAGTTTTGCGATTAGTTATTTTTCAGGAGATGTTAAAATTGAAAATCTGACGCTTGGCGAAGCTTTAAAAACAATGTGGTTTGGAGCATTTATGGGCTTCCTGATTACAAACAGCCCTTGCGCACGGGGAAAATGCTAAAACCGTTTACGGTTCTTTAGATTGGATAATTAAGCCGGCGCAACTTATTTCCAGTGCTTTGTCCATGCTCTTTGTTCTTCCTTTGATAAGAATGTCCAGGCTACAAAGCGACTGATTTTATTTCCCTGGCCCATGTCAATAGTTTTCACCTCAGTGGCTTCAACTTGTTTCAAGCTGTTATAAATGGAAGGTAAGCGTTCGCTTTTTGAAACCAGGCAGGTAAACCATAAACATGAATGATGGTATTGCTTGCTCTGCAAAATCATTTGTTTCAGAAAAAATTCCTCCCCGCCTTCACACCATAATTCATTGCTTTGTCCACCAAAATTCAATTTTGGGGTGACTGTCTTTTTTTGTTTCAGGTTACGGGTTTTGCGTATTGTCCCTTTTGCTGCTTCTGCTGCCGATGCATGAAAAGGAGGGTTGCAAATGGTCAGGTCGAATTGCTCGTCGGGCTGAATAATACCGCTGAAAATATTTTGCGGGATGCTTTGAAGCCGAAATGTAATTTTATCAGCCAGTGCCTTATTCTGACGGACTATTTTCGTTGCAGATTCAATGGAATCCTTATCAATATCGACACCTGTAAAGCTCCAATCATATTCCATTGCTCCGATAATCGGATATATACAGTTGGCACCCACGCCAATGTCGAGACAGTTAATTTTACTTCCGGTCGGGATGGTTCCCTTATTTAATTCGCTCAGCAGATCAGCAGCATAGTGAATATAGTCGGCCCGCCCGGGGATTGGAGGACAAAGATAACCCGGCGGAATATCCCAGTAATCGAACCCGTAGTTTGCCTTCAGTATGGCTTTGTTCAGCATTTTCACTGCTTGAGCATTTGCAAAGTCGATCGATTCATCGCCATAAGGATTGACCCGGACAAAGGGGGTAAGTTCCGGACAAGCTAAAGTAAGTTTGCTAAAGTCGTAGCGTTCCCTGTTTTTGTTTCGTGGATGTAATTTTGCCTTTACGGTAGGATGAATTT
>NZ_JBZQJF010000280.1:0-2215 GCF_059905295.1 Mangrovibacterium sp. | reverse complement strand
GGATGATGAAGAAAACTGTGCATCTGGTGATTCCAAACAAGCGCTTGCTATAAATGAGAAGTTGGACGATTTGAAGGCTGAACTAAAATTTCATTATAAGGTGCAAATAACGACGAAAGTGATCACCTAATTCCAAATTAAGTTGACCACCGGTGACGATTTAAATTGACCACCTCTTTTTTTCCACTGCAAAAAGAACTCATTTTTTACTGTTGCGGTTAAACAAATTTAAACATTTTCACTTTTAAACATATTTCTTTTTCTTCTCATCGATTCTCCCATTAATTCAATTCGGTGCGATTGATGGACTAAACGATCCAGAATGGCATCAGCAATTGTCTTCTCGCCAATGACTTCGTACCAGCCTTTTACTGGTATCTGAGAGGTTACAATCATCGAACCGTTATTATGCCTGTCTTCGATCATTTCAAGTAATGCTATGCGGTTCTGGTTATCGAGGGGCTGCAAGCCAAAGTCGTCCAGAATGATTAATTTATGTCGCTGTATTTTAGCCAGTTCTTTCAGGTACGAACCATCGGCTTTGGCCATCTTCAGTTTCGAAAATAGTTTTGTGGTATTCAGGTATAATACCCGGTAGCCTTCGATGCAGGCCTGGTAGCCAAGCGCTGTGGCAATGTAGCTTTTGCCGGCACCGGTACTTCCGGTAATCAGTATGTTTTCGCTGCTTTCGATAAACTCGCATTGTGCCAGTCTAAGAAGCTTTGTTTTGTCGATGTTCCGAACGGTTTCGTAAATGATATTTTCGACAGACGCTTTATAATGGAACTTTGCATATTTAATCGCCCGCTCAATTTTACGGTTATTACGGTCGTCAAACTCAGCATCAATCATCATCGATGTAAACTGGTCGATCGTGTAGTGGTCGGTTTTGCCGGTTTCAATGGCGGTTTTAAAAGCTCCATGCATTCCGTAGAGCTTCATTTGTTTCATTTTACTGAGTGTTACGTCATTCATAATTAGATTGCTTTTGTGTTTATTGATAGTACTTATTGCCTCTAATGTTTTTATGAAAAGGCAGTTCCGGATCCTGTTTCGTGTTATCTTCTTCCTCAATTTTATCCAAACCACGTTTTAAAATATTGTCGATTATTCTGTAGTTGAAAACGTGATGGTCGAGTGCCCTTTTGCAGGCGTTACTTAGTCTTTCGTTCCCCACTTTCTTGGCGAAAGAAAGGACTCCCATACAGCTTTTATAGGCTTGCTCTGGATGTTGTCCCCTGTCCAAAAGATGGATGATAAACTCCTTTACATGCTCGTCTATGGAGTCGGCCCAGTCAATAAAGCGCTGAGGTGTCCAGTCGGTTACAAACTGGTGGGTTGATGCCAGATGCTCCTTGATGGTGGTGTACCTGTAGGGCCTTGGATCTCGTTTATGAAGTGCTATACGGATGTATTTGTGATAGATCTCCACGGTACTTTTCGTAAAAACAATTTTTACTTTTTTACGCAGATACTGGTAGGGCACACTGTAATAGTGCTTGTCTTTGCTGAGCGATACGTGTCCGTTTTGCATGACTGTAACCACTGCAATTTGCTTGATTTCGTAACGGTTAACAGGAAGTGGTGCGAGTTTGTGTTTTTCGTCTTCGTTAAACAATTGCAGACGAGATGTGGGCCTTCCGGTTAGTTTGGCATTGTTGTGCTTTTCCAGGCATTCCCAAATGGCTTTATTCAGCTCCTTTAGCGAGTAGAATGTCTTTCCTTTAACTGATGGGTAGATGCGCCGATAGAGTATTTTAACGGCTCCTTCGGCCAGTGATTTGTCGCGTGGTTTGTAAGCTCTTGCCGGCAATATGGTTGTTTCGTAATGTTCGGCAAAGTCATGAAAGGTTTCGTTTAGCGTTGGTTCAAAACGGCTGCTTTTGGTAACGGCCGACTTCAGGTTGTCGGGGACAATGGCTGCCGGTACTCCGCCATAAAAATGCAGCGCATTTTCGACCGAAACAATAAAATCTTCTTTCTTTTGGCTCATTGATGCTTCGGCATAAGTGTACTGACTTGCACCCAGAATAGCTACAAAGAACTGTACTTCTTGTATTTCCCCGGTTTCTTTGTCAACAATCTCAAGTGTTTTGCCGGCATAATCAATAAACAGCTTATCGCCGGCTTTGTGGTTCATGTGCATGACCGGGTTTACCTTTTTACTCCATTTTCGGTAGAGATTGCAAAACTGGCTCGATTTTAATCCATCCGG
>NZ_JBZQJF010000279.1:0-38110 GCF_059905295.1 Mangrovibacterium sp. | reverse complement strand
GGCATATTCTACGCTTGGGCGGATTACACCCAAAACGCGCTTATTTGGGGCTAATTCCGGAAGATTTCTCTGCTGAATAGAGCGAAGTGCTTTGGCTGAGGCCGTATTGCAGGCTAAAATAACCAACTGGCATCCCCTTGAAAACAATTCCTTAACAGCTTCGAGGGTATATTCATAAACAACATCGAAAGAGCGGGTACCATACGGTGTTCGGGCATTATCACCAAGATACAGAAAGTCGTATGCCGGAAGTTGATTCGCAAATTCCTTCAGCACGGTTAAACCACCGTAACCAGAGTCAAAAACGCCAATAGGATGATATTCTGCAGACATAAAATAGCTTTTCAACAAAAATAAAAAAAGCCACCTGAAACAGATGGCTTTTGAAACTTTTATAGCGTATGATTAGATTCCTAATTTCGCTTTAACCAAAGGCAATAAATCGATACTTGCATTTGATTTGTATAGAACAGCATTTGAATCGAAAACGTAAATTACACCTTGCTCTTTAGCAACAGCTTCAATAGTTTCGTTTGCTTTCTTATAAATCGGCTGCATCAACTCAGCTTGCTTTTGTTGCAATTTTTGTTGTGCACTTTGGTTAAACGTTTGAATACGTTGTTGCAGGTTTTGTAAATCTTCTTCTTTAGCTTGACGTACGATGTCAGTTAATGAATCAGCTTTTTGCGTGTATTCTGCTAGTTTATCTTGAAATTCTTTTTGCATACTGGCTAACTGATCTTCTAATCCTTTAGCTTGGGTTTCCAACGTTTTTTGAGCAGTTGCAGTTTCAGGCATCGCTTGAATCAAGGCTTGCGAATCGATATGCGCAAACTTTAATGTTTGTGCTTTAACAAGCCCTGCTGAAAACAGCATGATTGCTACCAAACAAATTTTGACAACACTTTTCATATTTTCCTATTGATTTTAATTTTGATGAACAAATATAGAAGATTAATTCTTATAACCAAGCTTTTGCAGGACCTGATCACTCAGGTCAAACTTAGGGTTAGTGTACAACATAGACATCCCTCCGGCCTTATCGAAAATCACCGCATAACTGCCTTCATTAGCAATTTCCTGAACGGCGTTAAAGATATCATCCTGAATGGGTTTCACCAATCCTTCACGTTTTTTATAAAGCTCTCCTTCCGGTCCGAAATACTGACGCTGTAAGGACTTATATTCTTTCTCTTTGGTGATAATTACATCTTCACGTTTCCGCTTCATATCATCGGACAATAAGACTGCTTCTGTCTCGTAATCGCTGTACATCTTCTCCAATTCAGCGTGCATGTCCTCCAACTCTTTCTGATATTGGCTCGAAATCTGATCCAATTGTTGTTGAGCAGCAGTATAAGCTGGTATATTTTCCAGAATATAATCTGTATCAACAAAAGCATATTTCTGTGCCCAGGTTGCACCGGCAACAAGCAAGAATGCAACAATAAATACAATCTTTTTCATGTGTCTTTCATTTAATTGTTCCTACTGAAAACCAATAAAGACAAAATCCAAGCCAAACCGCTTATTATCAGAACTGCTGTCCGATAACAAAGTGGAACTGACTGCCGGAGACTGATGAATCCCCGTTAATATCATCGAAACCATAGCCCCAGTCAATACCCATCAAACCAAACATAGGCAGGAAGATCCGCACACCAACACCGGCTGATCGTTTCAAATCGAAGGGGTTATAATCTTCAAAGTTCATCCAGGCATTACCACCTTCCATAAATCCAAGTACATAAATTGTCGCCGAAGGTTTCAGTGTTACCGGATAACGTAATTCCAAAGTAACTTTGTCGTAAATATTTGATCCCGTGGTCGGACTCAAACTGTAATCCTGGTAACCACGCAACGCAACAATATCTGCTCCATAGAAATTATACCCCGACATACCGGACCCACCAACCCTGAATCGTTCGAAGGGTGATCGCCTATTCTTATCATAATAGCCGAGGAATCCGTACTCTACATTCGTGCGCAAAACCAAATTCCTGTTTTTAGACAAAGGAACATACCATCCGCCCTTGAATTTCCACTTGTGATATTCAATCCACTTGTATCGTTCTTCACTAGTCAGGTCAGTCCGACTGTAATCAACTCCATTCAACAAAGAGAATGGTGGAGTGAATTGTAAGGAGAGTGAAAATTCAGAACCGCTCCTTGGATATAATGGTTGGTCTATTGAGTTTCGTGAAAATGTTGTTTTGAAACTAAAGTTATTAAACTGCCCACTACCATCAGTATTACCATCACTAAGGAAGTAGTAGTAGTTCGCCATATTCTTCAGGTTGTAATGCTGGAAGGCTACCTCGTGATACATTTGGAAATAGTCATCCGGCCATTTCAATCGGTAACCATATCCAAGTGATACTGAGGAAGTCACCTGAACCTGATCGCTTGAAGATGTTTGGTAACTGGTTCCATATGAACTATATCCGTACGGTGAATTGTATCCGTAACTGTAATTGTAATAACCACTACCGTAAGGACTGTAACTACTATTATAATAGTTGTTGGCTGAATAGTTCACACGAGAACGAGACAAAGAAATTGAGAATGAGTTTGGTTTTTTACCACCTAACCATGGCTCAACAAATGACAAGCTGTATGAATTATAGAATTTACCACTGGTTTGTGCACGAATGGCTAAAGTCTGACCATCACCGGTAGGCAACGGACGCCAAGCTTCTTTATTAAAAATGTTACGAACTGAGAAGTTTGAGAATTTCAAACCAACTGTACCGACAAACATACGAGCACCCCAACCACCTGACAACTCAATCTGGTCGTTGGCTTTTTCCTGTAGCTCATATTTAATATCCACTGTTCCATCTTCCGGATGAGGAATTGGAACCGGGTTAATTGCTTCCGGATCAAAATGTCCTAATTGTGAAAGTTCACGAACTGAACGAATAATCAACGCCTTACTGAAAAGATCACCAGGATAAGTACGCAATTCGCGACGAGCAACGTGTTCGTGTGTCTTTGTATTACCTGTAATAATTACTTTATTAATTGTAGCTTGCGTTCCTTCATAAATCCGCATCTCGTAATTAATGGTATCACCTTTAATACTTGATTCTACCGGGTCAAGGTTGAAGAACAGGTAACCATTATCCAAATAAAGGTTGCTTACCGCGTCCTCATCTTCATTCAAACGTTTATTTAATGTCTTTTGATCAAATACATCACCCTTCTTAACCCCCAGGACAGCACTCAAATAATCAGAAGGATAGACCGTATTTCCCATCCAGCGTACATCACCGAAATAGTACTTATCTCCTTCGTCCATATAAATATCAATCTTAACACGACTGTTGGGTAAGGAAGTAACCGTATCGGCTACAATTGTCGCATCGCGATAACCCTTCTCATTGTATTTATCAATAATGAACGCCTTATCTTCCTTATATTTGTCTTCTAAGAACTTCTTAGTACGAAAGAAGTTCCTTATGCCACGTTCATTGGTTTTCTTCATGGCTTTGCGTAATAGCCCTTCACTCAAGTGTTCAACTCCGTGAAAAACAATCTGATCCACCTTAACCTTTTCTTTCTTGTCAACCTTAATATCCAGAATCACACTGTTCACCTGGGTGGTATCGTCGCGCTGAACAATGTTAACCTCTGTATTCAGGTATCCCTTTTCATGAAAAATGCCGGTAATAATACGTTCGGCATTAATCAATTGGTTATCGGTAACCTGACTTCCTTTTAATAATAAAACCTTCTCAGTAATATCATCACGTTCAGATTTAGATACACCGAAAAAGTTGACACCGGACAAACGTGGTCTTTCCTGCAATTGAATCTGCAACCAGATTTTATCACCAATGACTTTGGTCGCTTCAATTTTAACATCCGAAAACATTTGGTTTCCCCAAAGTTTCTTGATGGCATTTGATATATCCTCGCCGGGAACTGTAATTTCTTCTCCGACGCTAAGTCCGGAGACTTGAATTAAAACATTCGTATCCAAATAACGAATTCCGACAACTTCAATATCGGCTATCGTGTATTTTTTTGGACTTGAATAATAAATTGAAAAGTTTGTTCCTTCTTCCTGAGCAAAGGCACCCAAGCTCATCATAAAGAATACGAAGAAAATTCTGATTTTGTGCATTTCCTGACTGTTGTTTAGCTCACAATTTGTTGACTGGTTTTTCCAAAACGACGTTCTCTGTTCTGAAAGTCGTAAACGGCTTCAAACAAGTTTTCCTTGGTGAAGTCGGGCCATAATACCGGAGTAAAATAAAACTCAGTATAGGCAATTTGCCATAACAAAAAGTTACTTATTCGAGTTTCCCCACTGGTACGAATAAGCAACTCTGGATCCGGAATTCCATTTGTGGCTAAATATTTATCAATTAGTTCCTTGTTTATCTCTTGAGGTTGTAATTTCTCTTCTTTAACATCAGTGGCTATTTGACGGATTGCCTCTGTAATTTCCCACTTCGAACTATAGCTCAAAGCTAATACGAGAGTCAAGCCGGTACTGTCCTTCAATTCTTTGATCGACCAGTTGAGTTTCTCCTGAACCTCAGCCGGGAGACTTTCAATATCTCCAATCATGGTCAGTTTCACATTTTGCTTTTTGAGGTCTTCGGTTTCATTATTAATGGCATGAACCAAAAGCCCCATTAATGCATCGACTTCAGCCTTTGGCCGCGACCAGTTTTCTGTTGAAAAAGCATAAAGGGTAAGATACTTAATACCTATTTCAGCGGCACCTTCAACAACTGACCGTACCGATTCAACTCCATTTTCGTGTCCGAAAACCCGCTCATTTCCATGTAAGGCAGCCCATCTTCCATTTCCATCCATAATGATGGCGACGTGTTCCGGAATTTTAGTTGTATCAAGTTTATCTTTTAGCGTCATTCTAATTTATATTATCATAGGCCGGGCATTTTTTGCCTCCCTGGTAAAACCGGTAGCAAACATGCACACCTAGATGATAGGTCCAATCATTATTATGGAGAGTACTTCGGTATTCTGTCAAAACATTAGTTGTCGGGTTAATAAAAGCTTTCGGATCATCCAGGTTATCCATTCGATCGTCGAAATATTTCCGGAACTGGCTTTCCAGTCCAACGCTCCATCTTTCACCGATATTAAATTTAAAACCAAATCCAAACGGCATATTCAAGGCAGTAACATTTTTGTTATCCCCCGCAGGATCAACATAAGCACCAACTGCATTTAATGAATCTGCATTAAATTTATAGGGATACAAACTCACGCCTAATCCACCAATCAGGTAAGTCGTAATTGAATACTTACTGCTTCCGATGATGTATTTAAAAAAGTTGAATTCAAACATCGCAGAAACATCCGTTACTGTTTTATTGAATTCCCATGGCGAGGTTTCGTATTCCCCTGTAGCTTTCATTCGTTCCAACATGACGGTACCCCGAACAGAATAGCGCGGATTAAAATTATACCGCAAAAACACTCCTGCTGCAGGACCTAAAGAACTCGTTGTTTTGACATAGGTCATATCACCAGAATACGTACCTAAGCCTCCCCAAAGGCCTATGTCAGCTGATTGTTGTTGAGCTTGTACAAATTGTATAAAAACCACACTTAACGCAATTAAAAGCAATCTTTTCATTTACAATCTTTTTGATGAAAGGGTTGAAAAAAGACAGCATTGCAAGTGTTTCAAGCATCAATAATTACATCTGAACATAACACCTTCCAAAGGCTACAAAAGTAATATAATTCTCAAAACATCATGCCTGCCGCATACTATAAAACCCAAATTGAGGTTAAAAATTGTTAAGTCGGAAAATTAATTTCGGCGGTCGGTTCCCCACATCAATTTATTGCGCAAAGTACTAAAGAAACCATACCCGGGGAGCTTCAGTGTTTTAACCTGAAAATTGGCTTTACTTATCTCTACGGTGCCTGGAAAATTAATGGCTTGTGAGCGGGAATCAAGCGAACACAAGAATTGCTGACCACGGCCTTCTACACTTAGAACAATCCGACAATCATCGGGAACCACAATCGGACGCATGGTGAGGTTGTGTGGTGCAATCGGCGTAATCACAAAACTCTTCGAATTGGGGGGTAAAATGGGACCACCAACGCTCAAAGAATAAGCTGTAGACCCGGTAGGGGTACTAATAATTAAGCCATCAGCCCAATAAGTTGTCAGATACTCATCATCCAAATAGGTATGGATACTAATCATCGACGAACTGTCCATTTTGGTGACAGTGATCTCATTCAAGGCATAATTAAAGTCGCCAAACAATTCAGTTCCCTCAACAAATTGCAATACGGAGCGTTCTTCAACGTCGTACTGCTCCGTCAAAAGCATCTGAACAGCTTCAGCCATATCTTCCCGAGAAATGGCAGATAAAAAGCCTAATCTCCCCGTATTAAAGCCAATAACCGGAATGGACTTATTTTTCAAGGTCAGCATCGACTTCAATAAGGTTCCGTCGCCACCAATACTAAAGAGGAATTTCACTGACTCGGGTAATTCGTAGCCAAAAGTGAAAAAACCGGCAATTTGGGGGTGAGACGGACAACGGTCTTTGATAGAATCGTAAAATGGTTTATAAATATAGATTTCAATTTCCCGCTCATGCAGCAGCAAAAAGAGCCGGCTGAGATCAGGTATAAAAGAAGAATCAATACTAAGTCCAAAAACAGCAACGCTCATCATGATTTGGTGGGCTAAATATTCATGTATTTCATTAACAATTCAAACCGATCGTCATACATATGTTTCAGGATACTTTCATCCATAAACACAGAACGAATCTTATAATCAAAGCGAATAAAGGTCTGAATAATCCCCGACAAATCCATTTGATTCACCTTTAAGGTAACCAACAACTGGTTTGCATTCTCGGCTTTCGACACATAAAAACTTAAGATCTTAGCATCGTTACCTTCCACAATTCGCGCTATTTCCGAAAGGGAATAATCAACCGGATTCAACTCAAGTACAATCACACCGCCAGGTTCCTTCACAGCTACCAAATCGGCAAACTGGTGAGCTAAATCAGTTGCAGTAACCACGCCGATATACTGATGATCATCGTCGAGAACCGGAACCAATGAAAGCTTCATTTCCGAAACGATTGAAACCACCTCGTAAATGTGCTGATTCTGATGTACGTGCGGTTGCATCAAATTATCGCTGCAATCAGCCATCGCAACCTCGTTCAGGTTCAAATCATAGATCGTCCTGTCGGAGATTAAACCGACATAGCGATGATTATCCACAATCGGCAAATGCGAAATACGGAAAATCTCCATCCAGTTCAATGCCTTTTGACCATTGTCAGTCAGGCGCAACGACGGAATAACGTCCGATATGAGATTAATAGCTAACAATTCTTTCAATCTTAATTTTTAGGTTCAAATAATTAAATTGTAAATTTGGACATTCATTTAATTATTATGACCAGACTAAGTGTAAATATAAACAAAATAGCGACACTGAGAAATTCCAGAGGTGGTTCTGTACCCAGTGTTGTTGATGCCACCATTAACTGTCAGAAATTTGGTGCTGAGGGGATTACAATTCATCCAAGACCGGATGAAAGACATATTCGCCGACAAGACGTGTACGACATTAAGCCTCACATTTACACCGAATTAAACATCGAAGGATATCCAAGTGAAGATTTCGTGAAATTAGTGATCGATGTGAAGGCAGATCAGGCAACCTTAGTACCGGACAAGCCCGGACAGTTAACATCGGATCATGGATGGAACACCATTAAAGATGCTGATTTTCTGAAATCGGTGATCAAACAGTTAAAAGCTGCCGGTATCCGTACCTCTGTTTTTGTTGATCCGGATCCAAGAATGGTCGAGGGTGCTCAACATGTTGGTGCCGATCGTGTTGAACTGTATACCGAACCGTATGCCAGCCAATACATGCAGGACGCCGAAAAAGCAGTCGCACCTTTTATTGAAGCAGCAAAAATGGCTAAAGCTCTGGGGCTGGGCATCAATGCAGGACACGATTTGAATCTGAAGAACCTGAAATATTTGGTTGATATGATTCCTTATATCGACGAAGTTTCCATTGGACATGCCTTAATTGCCGATGCCCTTTACATGGGACTTCACCAAACTATTCGGGAATATCTGGAATGTCTTAAACCTTAAATCCTCTCAAGCGTTTTAAGGTTCAGGTTTGGTAAAAGCACCGGAACTTTTTGCAACAAGCAGTGCAAGCGTATCAATCGGTGAATAAGCAATCATCGGTGGCTACGCTTTCATTTTTTATACGAAGAAACAAACAACCCAATGGAATTATTTTTCAGAGAAGAAGGCTCGCAGGGAAAGAACATTGTCATTGTCCATGGTCTTTACGGATCGTCAGACAATTGGTTAACGGTAGGAAAAAAGCTGGGGAAGCATCATCATGTTTACCTGATCGATCAGCGCAACCACGGTCGATCCCCCAATGCCGACGAGCACACTTATGAAACGATGAAGGAAGATTTGGCGGAGTTTTTTGAGCAGCAAAATATTGACAAAGCAATTGTGATTGGTCACAGTATGGGTGGAAAGACAGCCATGTATTTTGCGGCCGAATATCCCGAAAAGATTGAAAAGTTGATCGTGGCTGACATTGCTCCCAAAGATTACCTGGAACTCGGTGAAAACAGCCAGTACTACCAGCACCAGTTAATATTGGAAACTCTGATCGAACTTAAAAACACCTGCTCAGATTACCATTCGCGAGATGAAATTGCCGAGTTCCTTTTATTGAAACTGGGCAGTCAGGATTTAGTCCTATTCCTCCTGAAAAGTATTTACCTGGATAAGGAAACTAAGCTGTTCAAATGTCGCGTGAATGTAGAAGTGCTTTACGATTCGCTCGACGAGGTAATCAGTGGCATGAATTACCGCTGGCTCGAAGATCGTATTCCAATAATGGGTTACCCGGTGCTATTTATTCGCGGAGCTAAATCAAATTACCTCACCGAAGAAGATGTGAAAATGGTCAAAGAAATTTATCCCGAAGCACAAATCACCACTATCCCCAATGCGGGCCACTGGCTTCATGCCGAACAACCCAAACTGTTTATGGATGCACTCGTAAGTTTTATCTAGTCACGGATATTATTCGCTGGTTACTACCCGCTTTTAGAACAGCACGCTATTGGATTTTTACCACACGGTTATACTTCTTCGTTAAATCGGCCAGAAATTCCCGCTGTGTTTTCTTAAGCATCTTCCATTCCATGCGCCATTCCCAGTTATTTTCGACTGTTCCGGGCGTATTCATCCGGTGTTTACCATCAAGCTCCAGCAAATCCTGCATCGGAACAATCGCAATCTTTGCAACCGATGCCCAGGCACTTTCCACCAGGTTGTGATGCATTGTACTCCAGCTTCCTTTGTAGTATTTTTTTAGGTTGTGGCGTTCTTCTTTAGTTGCCTCTTTCAACCAACCCAAGGTTGTATCATTATCATGTGTTCCGGTGTACACAGCGAAGTTTGTACCGTAATTATGCGGCAAATTAACATCCGATTCGTCACCGGAAAATGCAAACTGAAGCACTTTCATGCCGGGCAATTGAAAAGCATCGCGCAAAGCTTCAACCTCAGGGGTTATAATGCCCAAATCCTCGGCAATAACCGGCAGGTAACCTAACTGCGACTTCAGTAAGCTCAACATCTCAAAACCTTTGGCCGGCACCCACTCACCATTGATCGCTGTTTCTTCGCTGGCAGGGATCGACCAAAACGATTCCAATCCACGGAAGTGATCAATACGTACCAGGTCGTACATGCGTAAGTTATAGTGAATGCGGGCAGCCCACCAATCGTACTCGCGCTCGGCCAGTCGCTCCCAATTAAAAACAGGACAACCCCAATACTGGCCGGTTTCACTGAAATAGTCGGGCGGCACACCCCCAACATGGGTCATTTCTCCGTTCTTATCTAGCTGAAAGATATCCTGATTACCCCAGACATCAGAACTGTCCAGTGACACATACAGCGGTAGGTCTCCAAAAATGAGAATCCCTTTGGAATTGGCGTAATTCTTCAATTGAAACCACTGACGGAAGAAAATAAACTGAACAAACCGATGATAATTCACCTCAATGTCTTCCTCCAGCAAAGCCATATCAATCGCATGCGGATCACGCTTTTTCAATTCATCTGCCCACTCGTTCCAGCATAATTCTTCATCGGAATTTTTCAGAGCCCGAAACAAAGCATAGTCTGTCAACCACCACGAATGTTCCCCCAGGAAAGTGTAGTAATCTTCCTTCCAGTCATCAAAATTTAGTTGAAAACTCTCGTAGGCATCACGCAACAAAGCCGATTTTTCGTTGACCACCAAGTCATAATCAACCGTTTGTGCCGACATTTCGGGCAGCTGCTGTAGCTGCTCTTCCTGCAAAAGTCCTTCCTCAACCAACTGTTCCAAGCTGATAAAAAGCAAATTCCCTGCAAACACAGAATACGACTGGTAAGGCGAATTACCATAGCCTGTAGGACCAATCGGTAAAATTTGCCACAACCGCTGGTTGGTTTCAGCCAAAAAATCGACAAATGCATAGGCATCTTTACCCAAAGTGCCAATTCCATATTTATTGGGCAGCGAGCTTAAATGCATTAAAACCCCACTGCTTCTTTCCATTTCTTTCATAAATAATCTGTACTAATATTATCCGGCATATCATTCCCCTACATCATTCATTAACTTACCGGATTACTCCTGTTTCAAACAAAAATAATTGATTTATTGTTCCGACACACCCTTTGAAATAAAAAGCTGATATTCAATTTACTTTTCATTGGTCGATTGTTCGCCCTATTCTTGAAGAAATAAAGGTCGGGTAATCTCGTTCGAAAGCACTACCTTTGCGCACATACAAAAACAAATTTATGGCAGAGATTGGCTTAATCAACAAACTGGAAGTTGTTAAAACTGTTGACTTTGGTGTTTACCTCGATGGTGGGCCGCAAGGTGAGATTTTATTACCGAAGCGGTATGTTCCCGAAGATTGTCAGCCCGGCGACGAAGTTGATGTGTTTATATACCTTGACTCGGAAGATCGCCTGGTAGCAACCAATGAAACCCCTAAAGCGATGGTTGGCGAATTTGCCATGTTGCGTGTTGTCTCCACAACGCCCATTGGAGCCTTTATGGACTGGGGCTTGCAAAAAGACCTGCTGGTACCCTTTCGCGAGCAGCAATTCCCGATGGAAGAAGGCCGCAACTACCTTGTTTTTGTGTACCTGGACCACGAAACACAACGGATCGTTGGCTCCTCTAAGTTGGATAAGTTTGTAGATAACCTACCTGTTGACTATGAAGTGGGTGAAGAAGTTGACCTGATTATTGCCGGCAAAACAGACCTTGGATATAAAGCCATTATCGATAACAGCCACTGGGGACTGATCTTCAAGAATGAAGTTTTTCAACCTCTAAAGCAAGGCGATCAGCTAAAAGGCTACATCAAGAATATTCGCCCCGACGAGAAAATTGACCTTGTATTGCAAAAGCCGGGATACGAAAAAATCGACGACATTGCCCAAGGCGTGCTCGACAAATTAAAAGAAGCGGGTAACTTTCTACCAGCCAATGATAAAACTTCACCAGACGAGATCTCAAGAATGTTTGGTATCAGTAAGAAAAACTTCAAAAAGGCCATTGGCTCGCTTTACAAGCAACGACTCATTACGATCAATGACGACGGAATTCGGCTGACCTAAGCCAAGAGAGCAAGTGAGATTAAAAATTACCTAACGTTAAAACAAACACAACAAATCCGATTCGCTTAGAATGAAACTTTGCATCGCCGAAAAACCAAGTGTTGCCAAAGAAATTGCTCAAATACTGGGTGCTAAAACCCGCCGCGACGGCTTCTTCGAAGGGAATGGCTATTGGGTTAGCTGGACCTTTGGACACTTGTGTACACTGAAAGAACCACACGATTACACCGACAAATGGAAATACTGGGACATGCGCTACCTCCCCATGATTCCTCCACGTTTCGGCATTAAAGTGATTGACGACGGCGGTGTGCAAAAGCAATTCAAGACACTCGAAAAACTCATTCGCGAAGCCGATGAGATCATCAACTGTGGTGATGCCGGCCAGGAAGGAGAACTCATTCAGCGTTGGGTACTAACCAAGGCCATTGCCAAAGCTCCGATAAAACGTTTATGGATTTCATCGCTAACTGAAGAGGCAATCCGCGAAGGTTTTGACAAGCTAATGGATGCTTCCGAATTTGATAAACTCTATGAGGCCGGCAGTGCCCGTGCTATAGGCGACTGGCTGCTGGGTATGAACGCTACCCGCGCTTACACCCTCAAATACGGACAAAACAAGCAGGTGCTTTCCATCGGGCGGGTACAAACACCAACACTGGCCATGATCGTAGAGCGCCAACTGGAAATTGAAAACTTTCAGCCGGTCCCCTACTGGGAAATCAAGACCCTGTACCGCGACACGGTTTTCTCAGCAACGAGCGGCCGTTTCCAGAAGCCCGAAGATGCACAAACAGTGTTGCAGGAAATCTCAGGGATCGACCTTTATATTGGCAAAATTGAAACGAAAAAGAGTAACGAGCATCCGCCAAGGCTCTTCGACCTGACATCGCTCCAGGTGGAATGTAACCGCAAGTTCAGCCTCAGTGCCGATGATACGTTACGCACCATTCAATCGCTTTACGAGAAGAAGGTAACCACCTATCCGCGTGTAGACACTACTTTCCTATCGGACGATATTTACAAGAAGGTGCCTTCCATCCTCAAGAATATGAAAGGCTACGAATCATTGACACAGCCCATCATTGAGGCCGGAAAGATTCGCAAGTCGAAGAAGGTGTTTGATAACAAGAAGATTACTGATCACCACGCCATCATACCAACAGGACAAAACCGCATCGACCTGACCGAGATTGAACGGAAAGTATTCCACATGGTTTGCCGTCGTTTTATTGGTGTATTTTATCCCGATTGCGAGGCTGCAAATACCACAGTAGAAGCCAGTATCGGTAAGCACGACTTCAAAGCCACCGGCAAGCAAATTCTTAAACCAGGTTGGCGTGTGGTCTTCCAGAAAGACGATAATGACGATAAAAGTGATGATCGAATCTTACCGGCCTTCACCACGGGCGAGCATGGCCCCCATCAGCCCGATTTGCAGGAAAAGCAAACACAACCACCGCAATACTATACTGAAGCGACTTTGCTCCGTGCCATGGAAACAGCCGGTAAAAATATGGACGATGACGAGCTGCGCGAGCTGATGAAAGAAAATGGCATTGGTCGCCCTTCAACCCGCGCCAACATCATCGAAACGTTGTTCCGCCGCCGCTACATCCAAAAGGAGCGCAAGCGTCTGGTGGCCACACCTACGGGCGTTGATTTGATTGCCAGCATCGAAAACGACATGTTAAAATCGGCCGAGCTAACCGGGCAGTGGGAGCGTAAATTGCGCCAGATTGAAAACGACGAGCTTGACATTGCCCAGTTTATGGACGAGATGAAGCAGATGGTATCGGATGTGATTAACCAGGTAAAAAGCTCGCCACGCAGGCAAATCACCATCCTTGAGGATGAAGAGAAACTGAAGGCCAAAGCCAAAGAAGAAGCCAAGCAGCAAAAGAAAAAGGAAGCCGCCAAAGCTGCTGAAGACCTGGCCTGCCCCAAGTGCGGCAACGGGAAACTCCTGAAAGGCAACTCGGCCTGGGGATGCTCGGAATGGAAAAACGGCTGCCGCTTTATGATTCCTTTTGAGCTGTTTGGTAAAAAACTAACCGACAAGCAGGCGGTGACACTGGCTGACAAAAAGAAGAGCCCGATGATTAAAGGATTCACCTACGACGACCTGAAAATTGACGGCAGACTACTGATCAGCAATGAGGCTGAAATCATTTTAAACACTGAGATCAAAGAAGACAGCACCTGCCCCAAATGCAACGTTGGGAAAATTGTGAAAGGGAAAACAGCATACGGCTGCACCAATTTCAAAGCAGGCTGCAACTTCCGGATTCCCTTTGAGGTGAAAGCATAAAAAGCCACTAAATAAAGACTAAAAGCTGGAACAGAGCATCGATAGAAGGCACGATTGGGACAGTTAACGAACCTTCAGCATCTATCTTAAAAACCTCAGCATCTTTTCTAAAACTTCTCTTCACCTCCTTAAAAAGCCCCTCCAAAAATACTTTTCGTTTCCTGTCAGAACACAGTTTTCCTCCAGTAGCTTGATCTTTTTCAACCGACCACAAGCAGTTAAATTTCCACGAAAGCGACACAAAAAAAACGGCTATCCGTTGGGGACAGCCGCTTTGAGTTATGCATTTTAGTACTTATGCTTTTGTTTTATCGATGATCCAGTTGCGTGCATTCACAAAGGCTTCGATCCACGGAGCAACTTCCTCTTTTTTGCGGTTAGCCGGGTAATATGGCCACAACCACGGACGGAAAGCACGTTCCAGGTGAGGCATCATTGCCAGGTGACGACCATCTTTCGAACAAATGGCAGCTGCATCGTAGTCGGAACCGTTCGGGTTACCCGGGTAGAATTTATTGGCGTATTTGAATGGAATATTGTATTCGCTCTCAGCATACGGGAAGCTGAATTTTCCTTCACCGTGTGCAATCCAAACACCCAACTTCATGCCGGCCATTGTTTTCAACATCACCGAATTGTTTTCTGCGATTTCAACGCCTATGAAGTTCGACTCGAACTTGTGTGACTCGTTGTGCAACATCTTTGGCATTTGCTCGTGTTCCGGGTAGATCAAGCCCAACTCAACAGCCAACTGACAACCGTTGCACACACCTAAACTCAGGGTATCCTCACGCTTGTAGAAATTCTCCAAAGCCACGCGAGCCTTTTCGTTGTATTTGAAAGCACCGGCCCATCCCTTGGCGGATCCCAGTACGTCGGAGTTTGAGAAACCACCGACATAAACAATCAGGTTCACATCTTCCAGTGTTTCACGTCCGGCAATCAGGTCGGTCATGTGAACGTCTTTCACATCGAAACCAGCCAGATACAACATGTAAGCCATTTCGCGGTCACCATTCACCCCTTTTTCGCGGATGATAGCCGCTTTCACACCACTTGCAGTACGACGTTTCAAATCGATGCCATAGTCGGCTGCCTTACCTGTAAAGTCTTTGAAATCGTAAACCAGCTCGTTTTTCTTGTAGTTTTTGAAACGCTCCAAAGCCAGTTTTTCACCACTTTGCTTGCGATCCATCAAGTATGATGTTTTGAACCACAACTCACGCAATGAATCAATATCTAAGTCGAAGCTTGCAGCACCGTTTACAACAGTGAACTCTCTCGCTTCGGCAGGTGTACCAATTTTCACAAAACGAACTCCGGAAGCATTCAGCTTGTTTTCGAAGGCCGCTGCATCAGCAGCCTGAACAACAATTGCCGGGTTCTCGTTGAAGAAAGCTTTCACGCTATCCGCCTCGCCCAATCCCGAAAGATCCAGTTTCAAACCGCTTTCGTTATCACTGAAACACATTTCCAGCAAGCTGGTAATCAAACCACCTGAAGCCACATCGTGACCGGCAACAATCAACTCTTCTTCAATCAAATCCTGAACTGCGTTGAAAGTCTTCACGAAATATTCAGCATCAGTAACAGTTGGCGCTTCTTGGCCAATCTTGTTTACCACCTGACCTAAAGCACTTCCGCCTAAAGCCAACGCTGTTGATGAGAAGTCGATATAATAAACCGGTTTGTTAGCGTCGTTCACCAATACCGGCTCAATTACTTTTTTCACGTCGGTAACTTCACCCGAAGCCGAAACGATCACGGTACCCGGAGAGTAAACCACATCGTCCTTGTACTTCTGTGTCATCGACATGGAGTCTTTACCTGTCGGGATGTTTACGCCCAGCGCACAAGCGAAGTCGCTGGCAGCTTTAACGGCACTGTAGATCCGGGCATTTTCTCCAGCATTCTTTGCAGGCCACATCCAGTTGGCACTCAACGAAACACTACGGATTTTATCCGGCATCGGCGCCCAAATGATGTTGGTCAACGATTCAGCAATTGAAAGAACAGAACCTTTTGCAGGGTCAATCATCGCTGCTACCGGCGCGTGACCAATCGAAGTTGCCAAGCCGGCTTTACCTTGATAGTCCAGAGTAATCACCCCCAAGTTATTCAACGGCAAGTGCAATTTACCTGCACCTTGCTGTTTGGCAATACGTCCAGTCACTGAACGGTCAACTTTATTAGTCAACCAGTCTTTACAAGCTACACCTTCCAGTTGCAAAACATCTTCCAGGTAGCTTTCTATTTTAGCAGGCTCGTAGGCCAGTTCTTCAAATTTCTCGGTTGTTGTAGTGTCCGTCAAAACCGTCTTTGGGGGATTACCGAACATGTAAGCCAATTGCCAGTCGATTGGTGTTTCACCTGTTTTTGAGTTTTTGAAGGTGAACTGCATATCGCCGGTTGCTTCGCCGATAACATACATCGGAGAACGTTCGCGGTCGGCAATATCTTTCAACAAGTTTACATCTTTCTCGTGCATCACCAAGCCCATACGCTCCTGCGACTCGTTACCAATCAATTCTTTTTGCGACAGCGTAGGATCACCGCAAGGCAATTTGTCGGTATCAATCAAGCCACCGGTTTCTTCCACCAGCTCCGACAAACAGTTCAGGTGACCACCGGCACCATGGTCGTGAATTGAAACGATTGGGTTTTCATCCGATTCAGACAAAGCCCGAATGGCGTTGTAAGCGCGCTTCTGCATTTCCGGGTTAGCACGTTGTACGGCATTCAGCTCAATGGCATTTTCGTATTCACCGGTTGCCACCGACGATACAGCTCCACCACCCATTCCGATGCGGTAGTTATCGCCACCTAACAGAACAACCTTATCCCCTTTCACCGGTGAATCTTTCAGGCTGTCCTTTTTGCGGCCAAAACCAATACCACCGGCCAGCATGATTACTTTATCGAAACCGTATTTTTTGTAATTCTCAAAATGTTCGAAAGTCAAAACAGAACCACAAATCAGCGGCTGACCAAATTTGTTACCGAAGTCACTGGCTCCGTTTGAGGCTTTAATCAGGATTTCTTCCGGTGTTTGGTATAGCCACGGACGTTCTTCGGTGGCCTGTTCCCAGTTACGGGCATCTTCAGTACGAGGGTACGAAGTCATGTAAACAGCAGTACCGGCAATTGGCAAAGCACCTTTACCACCGGCAATACGGTCGCGAATTTCACCACCTGTACCGGTTGCTGCACCGTTGAACGGTTCAACCGTAGTTGGAAAGTTGTGCGTTTCAGCTTTTAGCGAAAGCACTGTTTCAATATCTTTTACTTCGAAGAAATCAGGTTTATCCTGCGTCTTCGGAGCAAATTGTTCAACCACCGGTCCCTGCACGAATGAGCAGTTATCCTTATAAGCCGATATAATTTTATTGGGGTTAGTCTCCGAGGTCTTCTTAATCATTTTGAAAAGCGAGCTTTCCATTTCTACCCCGTCGATTACAAAAATACCGTTGAAAATTTTGTGACGGCAGTGTTCTGAATTTACTTGTGAGAAACCGAACACTTCACTGTCGGTCAACTTCCGGCCCAATTTTTCAGAAACCTCGTTTAAGTAAGCAATTTCATCTTCACTCAAAGCCAAACCTTCCTGCTCGTTGTAGGCAGTAATGTTTTCAATCCCGACAATCGGGTCCGGCTTTTTATTGATTGTAAATAGGTCTTGTTTTAAACCGTTGTACATCCGTTGAAGCATGGGGTCGAATCCGGCATTGTCGTCCGGAACAGCCAAAAACTCTTCAATACGAATGATGCCTGAAAGTCCCATATTTTGGGTGATTTCCACAGCATTTGTACTCCATGGTGTAATCATTTCGCGACGTGGCCCAACAAAAAAGCCTTCGATTGATTCACCATCAACAAACGTTGCTTCGCCAAATAGCCAAACCAGTTTTTCGATGTCTGCCTCTGCAAAAGAATTTGTTGATTGCACCGCGAGAACAGTGCTTTGAGGAGTTTTAAAAAATGAAATCATGTTGAATCTCTTTTTAAGATAAAGTTGACATGTTTTGGGCTTTCTGCCCGATTTTTAGTTTACCAGCCAAAGATTCAAAAACTACCAAAAAGGTCTCGGTAAATTATCTTCTTTGAAAGGCCGCCTGAAAGACGGTGCAAAGATAAAAATTCCTCAGGAAGAATGTGCTATAAAGCACTAAAACAAGCCTAATGTGTAAAACTTCAGACTGTTGTTAATAATCACATCCTGATTCCCTTCCCTTTGCCTACCGAGTGTGAAGTTTCGTTAAGAGTTCCTAAACTTCACAGATCATCCCAAGTAAGACCAATCATTACACTTATATTTGTGTCCCAAATACATTTTTATGAGTGAGAAAACACCAGCCAAAGAGCTGAATGCGAGGATGGAGTCCTTTTGCCAAATCATGACGGCCCAAAACCGGGATTGGCAAATGGCAATGATTTTCAGTAAAGTAAACCTGTTATATTTTACCGGATCGATGTCGGAAGGGATGTTGATCGTTGAGCGAGATAAAGGAGCAACCTATTGGGTGCGCCGCAGCTACGAAAGAGCCGTTCATGAATCGGAATTTGCCGACATCAAGCCAATGGGAAGCTACCGCGATGCCGCGAGCAGCTACTCCCGGATACCGAATGAAGTTTATTTGGAAACCGAGTTTGTACCCTTAGCCATGTTTAACCGGGTACGAAAATATTTCCCGTTTGAGTCGTTCAAGCCATTAGATTTTCAAGTTTCTCTGACACGCTCGGTGAAAAGCGCGTGGGAACTGTCATTTATGGAACAGGCCGGAAAAATTCACCAGCGGGTTTTGGAAGAAAAAGTTCCAACCCTGTTGCGCGAGGGTATGAGTGAAGCCGATTTGGCAGCAGAGCTTTACGAGGTTATGGTGAAAGAAGGACACCAGGGAACCGCCCGTTTTGCGATGCACGACACCGACATTGTGGTGGCACAATTGGGCTTTGGAACCAGTTCTTTAATTCCAACCAACTTTGATGGTCCTGGCGGAAACCGCGGGCTGAATGCTGCCGTCCCTAGTTTGGGAAGCCGCGAGCGGAAATTGAAGAAAGGTGATTTGGTATTTGTCGATATGGGACTTGGCGTTAACGGGTATCACTCGGATAAAACCATGACTTACATGTTTGGCGAGCAATTACCGGCAGAAGTGCAAAACATTCATCGCCAATGTGTAGACATCCAGAACCGGGTAGCAGAAATGCTAAAGCCTGGCAACACACCGGAAATGATTTACGAAACCATTATGACTGACCTGAGCGATGAGTTTAAGCAAAACTTTATGGGCTATGGCAATCGACAGGTGAAGTTTCTGGGACATGGTATTGGTCTGACTGTTGATGAGTTGCCGGTACTGGCCAAGGGATTTACGATGCCTATTCAGGAGAACATGGTTTTCGCCGTTGAACCAAAGAAAGGTATTCCCGAAATCGGCATGGTCGGTATTGAAAATAGCTTCCTGGTTACCCCGGAAGGTGGTCGCAGCATAACCGGAACTAATCCTGGATTAATATTCGTCGAATAAACTGAAATTTAAAAGATAGAAACAACCTGAAACAACAGCGTGAAAATTCTGTTGCTTCAGGTTATTTTTTTGTCCAACCAACAGATTCTATCTTTGTCTAAGATTTTATAATAATGACCTACAATTTTGAACAATACCAACAATTCATCGCCAAAGTGGATGAATTGACAGAAAAACTTTCGGAGCTTCACAAAAGCCATATGCAATGCCGCAAGGGATGCGATCTGTGCTGCATGAATTACCGGATTTTTCCGGTGGAGTACTTTGCCATTCAACAAAGCCTTAAAGAGCAACCGGTGGAGACAAAGGCATCGCAAGACGACAGCTGTATTTTCTTACAGGATCATATTTGCCAGGTTTATGCCCACCGGCCTTTCATTTGCAGGACGCATGGCCTTCCCCTGCTCTACTTAAATGAGGAGCAATGGGAGCTTTCGGCCTGTGAACTCAACTTCACTGAATTCGACGATGAGGATTTCTCTGCTGAAAACACTTTTCCGCAGGACACCTTCAACAGTGAATTATTCCAGATCAACAAGGCATTCATTCAACAGAATAAGTTAAATTATTCTGAATTCGATTTACTGGAGATAAAGGATTTCCATCAAGGTTAAAAGCTCTGAAGAATTAATAAAAAATGTTTAAATCTCCGGCTTCAGTTTTGAATTCGGAACTTGGCTTAATAACTTGCCCGAAGAAACCGAATTCACCATGAGAAAACTAATTTTATTCTTCTTAATGCTTGTTGGTATCCACTTCGCCGGCAAAGCCCAAAACGAAAAACCAATGAATGAGAACAACAACAAACTGGCGGTTATTTGGTCGAGCGGAGATCCCGAAGTCGCACAGAAAGTTTGTTTCATGTACACACTGAATGCTAAAAAGCAAGGCTGGTTCGACGATGTTGTATTGATT
Organism: Mangrovibacterium sp.; assembly: GCF_059905295.1. Classification (NCBI taxonomy): domain Bacteria; kingdom Pseudomonadati; phylum Bacteroidota; class Bacteroidia; order Marinilabiliales; family Prolixibacteraceae; genus Mangrovibacterium; species Mangrovibacterium sp. The sequence goes on along the minus strand of NZ_JBZQJF010000279.1, from coordinate 17,638 downwards.
GTTTGGGGACCTTCAGCTAAACTACTGGCTGAAAATGAAGACCTGCAAGCCGAAGTGAAAAAGTTGATGGATGCTGGCGTCGTTGTTGAAGCCTGCATTACCTGCGCCAATATGTACAACGTGGCCACCGACCTGAAAGATTTGGATATCGACGTACGTCCTATGGGAGTCCCGCTAACCAACTATTTAAAAGAAGGTTGGAAAACGTTGAACTTCTAAATCAAAAAGGCTTTAAACAAAGGTTAAATTCAAAACATCACAATCAAAAATATAGGTGGTTTATCCGCCTTTTTTTAATTTTGGGGTCGACAAATTGAAATCATAATTTCTATCCACAAATCAAATAAAACATGAGAAAAAAAGTTGTTGCCGGTAACTGGAAATGTAACACGACCGTTCAGGAAGGTGTTGAATTAGCAAAAGCTGTAAACGAACTGGTTGCCAAAGCAGACGCGAAAGACGTTGTTGTTGTTCTTGGAGCTCCTTTTACACATATTACCAAAGTTGTTGATTCTGTAGACGCTTCACTGGTTGGTGTTGCTGCTCAAAACTGTGCTGCTGAAGCTAAAGGTGCCTACACTGGCGAAGTTTCTGCTTCAATGGTAAAATCAACTGGTGCTGGTTACGTAATTTTAGGTCACTCTGAAAGACGCGAATACTACGGTGAAACAAGCGAAATTTTGAACAAAAAAGTTGCCTTGACTTTAGAAAACGGCTTAACTCCGATCTATTGTTGTGGTGAAGCTTTGGAAATTCGCGAAGCTGGTACTCAAAAAGCCTATGTAATCAACCAATTGGAAGAAACAATCTTCAACCTAAGCGCTGAAGACTTCAAAAAAGTAATTATTGCTTACGAACCAATCTGGGCAATCGGTACTGGTAAAACTGCTTCAACTGAGCAAGCACAAGAAATGCACAAAGACATCCGTGAAGCAATCGCTGCAAAATACGGTGCTGAAGTTGCTGAAGAAATTTCAATCCTTTACGGTGGCAGCTGTAAAGCAAGCAACGCTCCTGAGTTGTTCGCCAGCGCTGACGTTGACGGTGGTTTGATCGGTGGTGCTTCATTGAAAGCTGAAGACTTCATCGGTATCATTACTGCTTACTAATCGAGTTTCTAACTCGATTCAAAATATAATCCCGGTTGGACATCCAATCGGGATTTTTTGTTTGACGTAGTAACGAACCTCGTTAAAGAGAGGTAACGAGCCTCGATAAGGTGCAGTAACGAGCCTCGCAACAAAAAAGGGTGAAAAGAAACCACCCTAAAGTGCCATCCTCTTCACCCTTTCTCAATCGCTGCCAAGCGAGAACTTAATATCGAAATCCCTTTTCCAAGGTAATTATATCTTCCAATTGAACGTCTTTCGATGAAGAACCAATCATCACCTTGAAGTCACCGGGTTCAATTATGCGTTTATAATCAACACCAATCAAACTAAACATGTCTTTCTTCAAAGTAAAAGTGACTTTTTGGGTTTCGCCTTTCTTCAGATACACATGCGAGAAAGCCTGTAACTGTTTAATCGGACGTACCGTTGAAGCATACTCGTCTCGCAGGTATAACTGCGGCACCTCTGCTCCATCGTAGTTACCGGTATTGGTTAAATCGAACGAAACCGTGTAGGTGAAATCATCCACTGGTTTAATCTTCAGATTGGCATATTTAAAGTTTGAATAGCTTTTCCCTTCGCCAAAGCTGTACAAGGGTGCCGATGTTCCTTCCACATAGTTATGTGCTACCGGATTTTTCTTATCGTAGTAAACCGGCAATTGTCCAACTCCACGAGGCACAGAGATTGGCAAACGACCTGTCGGGTTGTAATCGCCAAACAACACGTCAGCAATTCCATTTCCGCCCTGCTCTCCCGGATACCAGGCAGTCAATAGCGCGTCTGCATTCTCCGATGCCCAATTCATGTTTAGCGGTCGGCCTTCAATATAAATAACCACTACAGGCTTACCTGTTGCCTTAATGGCTTTCAATAATTTCATTTGATCACCCATCAAGGTCAAAGTCATGCGGTCGTTCCCTTCACCACTTTCCATATCGGTCAGCAGTTTGCTGTTGGCAACTGCTGCACCGGTAGCCTGGTAGTCGGTATTAAAGTCGCGGGCACTGGAACCACCAACTACCACGACAGCAACATCTGCTTCTTCAGCCGCTTTTACTGCTGATTCAATATCCGATTGTGTGGTATCGCGAATAGCACATCCTTTCGCGTAAATCACATTTTTAACCCCAACTTTAGCTTGAATACCCTCCAAAACAGTCACAACATTTTCTTCAGGCTGCGGCGACGTGTAATCTCCCAGTTGGTTATACATGACATCAGCATTCGGACCAATTACCGCCAGCTTAATGCCTTTTTTACGGAGTGGTAATACACCTTTGTTTTCCAGTAAAACGGTGGATTGTTGGGCCAGCTCACGAGCCAGTGCAATATGGTTTTCGCTGTGAACCTTTTTCTTTGCTTCTTTCGGATCAACATACGGATTGTCGAACAAGCCCATGGCGAACTTCCACCGCAATACGTTATATGCAGCGGAGTCGATTACACTTTCCGGCAATTTGCCCTCTTTTACGGCTTGACGTAATTCGGCATAAGCCAAACCACCTAAGTCCACATTTGTTCCGGCTTCAATCGATTTAATGGCTGCCTCCTGTACTGTTTTCGTCACAAAGTGCGAGCCCATGATTCCCTGGATGCTGTACAGGTCGGAAACCGAAAATCCCTGAAAGTTCCATTTGTCACGCAAAATATCAGTCAGGTATTCTTTATTCATTGTTGAAGGAATTCCATCGATCGAATTGTAGGAAGTCATCACCGACAAAGCGCCGGCATCAATCGCATCGTGAAACGGCGGAAAATAATTCTCCAGCAAATCACGACGACTTACAACTGAAGCATTACCATTAACTCCTGACTCAGGACCTCCATAAGCAATAAAGTGTTTTAAGGTTGAGATGACACTTTCAGGCTGGCTAACATCTCCCCCCCCCAAGCCTTTTACCATCGCTTCACCCATGCGAGCTACGAGAATCGGATCTTCGCCATAAGTTTCCTCAACACGCGACCAGCGTGGTTCACGTGCCAGATCAAGAATAGGTCCGTAAGCAATATGAGCCCCCTGCAGTCGCAGTTCTTCTCCAATTACCTGGCCCATTTTTTCAATCAATTCGGGATTGAAGGTTGCAGCCTGTCCCAGGCCGGTCGGGAACACTGTTGTTCCTATAGCCATATGCCCGTGAGCAGCTTCCTCTGCGAAAAACATCGGAATTCCCAATCGGGAATGTTCAATACTGTAACGCTGCAAAGCATTGGCAGCTTTGGCGGCTAATTCCGGATTCAATCCGTTTGCAAGGGTCTTTTTAGTCCATGGATCGGCACGAAAAGTAGCCCACAACATACCGGCCAACTGTTCTTTTTCCAAGGTTCTAAACTGGTTGGAAGCAGCCACATCATTCCCTTTTATCTCATACATCTCCCAGCCCATGAAACAGAGGATCTGCCCAACTTTCTCATCCAAAGTCATGCGTTGCAGCAAATCTTTGGTTCTTACTTCCGGCGAATATTCCGGATCTTTGTAAATCGGATGTTTGGCCTGACCAACAGCAATTCCAGAGATCAACAACAAGCCAATACAGATACGGTACCACATAAAAATCTATTTTAAGTTATAAGCTCAAAAAACACCTTACTATTTTACCCGATTCAAAGCTATTAAAAAAAACGAAGTGCTCCAGATCGCGATGTGTGCGCCAATCATTTTTTTTAATCTCTTAATATCGGCCTGTTTTGATTACTGCCTTCCTGTCTTTTTTTCACGCTATCCAGAAAAATCAGTTTCAAAATGTCAGTATCGACTGCCATTCCGTTCATTTTCAATGTTTGGATTTATGTTTGAAAACCTGTAACCAACGATTCTTCCCGAAAATTGAATAACTTTTAAGGTACCGGAAGAATTGAACTGGAGGTCTTTTAAAATTTGAAATTATGGAAAACAATACCAATGAAAACACCGGAATCGTGCTGGTATCGGAGGTTTACCCGGATAATATTGTCGTCCTTCCCCTCGAAAACCGCCCCGTCTTTCCAGGCTTAGCGCTACCGCTGAACTTTGTAAACCAGAACATAGTCAAGTCAGTACAATACTCCATCGAAAAAAATGATGGATTTATTGGCGTATCGTACATCCAGGAAGAAAACAAAAGCGATTTCTACCAATCCAAAATTTACAAAACCGGAACTTTACTGAAAGTCCTGAAAGTGATCAACAAAACCAATGATAGCATCCAGTTTTTTGCACAAGCGGTCACGCGTTTTCATTATAAAAAGGAAGTTGTACGCATGGGATTCAGACACTGGCAGGTTGAATATGATTACAATGGTAAGCAGCCTGTTGGCAACGAACTGAAAGCCTACACCCTTGCTATCATCAATTCAGTCAAAGAGTTGATTAAGCTGAATCCGATGTTTCAGGAACAGATGAAATTGGCCCTGTCGCAGGTTGGCATGGAGAAACCGGGTCTACTGATGGACTTGGTAGCTTCTTTCCTGACAGCTGACGGTGATAAACTTCAGCCTTTGCTTGAAGCAAGCGACTTATTCGAACGAAGTGACTTATTGCTTAAACTGCTGAAAGAAGAAATTGAGCTAAATGTTTTGCAACAAGATATTGAAAAGCAGATTGAAGAAAAGATATCGAAACAGCAGCGTGAGTTTTTTCTGCGCGAACAACTAAAAATTATCAAGCAGGAACTAGGGCTGGAAAAAGACGACAAAACAAGCGAAATTGAAGCAATTGAAAAGAAAATTCAGAAGCTCGTTTTCAGTGATGAAGCAGCAAAAACTGTTCAGGAAGAGTTGAATAAATTACAAAGCCTGGAAAGCGGGTCGGCCGAGTATCAGGTTTCGCGCACTTACCTAAACTGGCTAACCGATTTGCCCTGGGGCGTATTCTCCGAAGACAATTACGACCTTGCCAAAGCTCGAAAAATACTGGATGAACAGCACTACGGCCTCAACGATGTAAAACAACGCATCCTCGAGTTTGTCAGTACCATCGTGAAACGGCGCAAGGTTTCCGGATCCATCATTTGCCTGGTTGGGCCTCCGGGAGTGGGCAAAACATCCATTGGTAAATCAATTGCTGATGCTCTTGGCCGAAAGTTTTACCGCTTCTCTGTAGGCGGTATGCGCGATGAAGCTGAAATTAAAGGCCACCGGCGTACATACATTGGTGCTATGCCCGGTAAGTTGATTCAATGTCTGAAACGAACAGGCGTTTCGAACCCGGTAATTATGCTCGACGAGATCGATAAGATCGGTGCCAGTTACCAAGGCGATCCGGCAGCAGCTTTATTGGAAGTACTTGATCCGGAGCAAAACAGCGACTTCCTGGATCACTACCTCGATGTACGCTACGACTTGTCGAGCATCCTGTTTGTAACCACGGCCAACCAGCTGGACACCATTCCACGCCCTTTACTCGACCGTATGGAGATTATCAACCTTTCAGGTTACATTTTAGAGGAAAAAGTAGAAATTGCCAAACGCTTCCTCATTCCCAAACAACGTAAAGAACATGGTTTGAAAGCCAACGAAGTGAATATTACTGATGCTGCATTAGTAGAGATTGTGGATGGCTATGCCCGGGAGGCTGGGGTACGCGGACTGGAAAACCAGGTTAAAAAGATTATGCGGAGATCGACGCTCTTACTGACCGAGAATGGCGATACCAAAATCAATGTCAGCAAAAATAACCTGACCGAATTTTTGGGGCAACCGATTTTCACCACTGAAGAGTTGTATAAGAAACAAATTCCGGGAGTAACACTTGGCTTGGCATGGACTGCCATGGGGGGAACAACACTTTACATTGAAGCCCAAGGTGTAAAAGGTCGCGGCCCGGGACTTAAACAAACCGGGCAACTGGGGAATGTCATGCAGGAATCATCCGAAATTGCTTACTCCTATGTACAAAGCTTACTGGAGAACGATAAAAAAGAGTTTTTCAAGAACCACTTGGTACACTTGCATGTGCCAGCTGGTGCAACACCGAAGGATGGCCCATCAGCCGGAATTACAATGGCACTGGCCATGTATTCGCTGGCAATCAACAAACCAATCAAAAAAGGCCTGGCGATGACCGGTGAACTAACCCTAACCGGTAAAGTTCTACCAATTGGTGGCCTCCGTGAAAAAACGATCGCAGCCCGGCGTGTAAATATTTTTGAGTTGATTTTCCCGGCAGAAAACAAAAAAGACTTCGACGAATTGCCCGATTACCTGAAAGAAGGAATCACGCCGCATTTTGTTGCTTACTTTAATGACGTGATTAAGATTGCTTTCGAAATAAAATAAGCTTTCTGTTTAAAAAAACTGGCTTACAAAGAATAACGATAGCCTGTTGTGCTTAACTTCGGGCTTTTCAATGTTGCCTTCTTAGCTCAGCTGGTAGAGCAGCTCATTCGTAATGAGCAGGTCGCGGGTTCGAGTCCCGTGGAAGGCTCCGAGGAGAGTAATAAATACTCTCCTTTTCTTTTATCAACCAATCACTTATCTCCAAAACAAGAACTAGATATTTCTAAAATTGTCACCTGCTCTAAATCTGCGAGTCAAATTCAACCTTAAATTATTGCTCCGAATTCTTATAGTCTGGCTATAGAATATAAGCAGTCTACGAAAACCTTATAAATAAACATACGATGCTAACTCTCGTATATTCAAAAGAGTTTTAATAGTTGATAGATCAACCATTCTCCAAGAGTAACTTCCGAATAAACTTATCAATAAAATCACCTTGCAAATATTGTGTAATTCATTAGTTATGAATATGAACACAGAGCAAGATACAATAAAACGAATCTTAAAAATCTTACCTAGAAGCCAAAGCCTTTTAAATAATTTTTTTGAATCTGATGCTGAAATTATCAGTTACAACGGAGGCAAGTTACTTTTTACCGTTGATGAATTTTCTCAAGAGGATTTCTTTCGTGATGAACATCCCTATAGCCTGGGATGGAACGTCGCGGCTTGCACCATAAGCGACATTTTTGCAACAAACGGGAAACCGGTTTTCTATGGACATAGCATATCTTATTCGAATGAATGGGATAATGAATTTATTGACTCATTTTCAAAAGGTATATCAGATGTTCTTAATCAATTATCGGTTGAATTTATTGGTGGAGACATTGGAAGATCAACTAGTTGGCATTACACAGGGGTAGCTATTGGCGAAGTTTCTACACCTGTCACAAGGAAAGGGACAAGCCAAGGCGATTTGATATTTATGACTGGTCGTGTAGGAGCTGGAAACCTGGAGGCTGCTCTCAAATTATATGGTAAAAACAGATTTTTGGGGAAAGTCATCGATAACTACAGAATACAATTTCCAATTCGAGCTCGTGAATCAGCAATGATTGGTCAATACGCTACATCATGCATAGATTCGAGTGATGGTCTTTTTAATGCCCTAAATACAGTTGCTGAAATCAACCACCTGGGTTATAAAATCACCAATATTCCCTATCTGAAGGCCGGAATCATTGCCTGCAAATTACTTCACAAACCTGAAGCTGCCTTATTTCTTGGCGAGTGTGGTGAATATGAGCTCGTTTTTACGATAAAAGAGGATGAGGAGGAAGCTTTTTGTGATGAAGTCAAGCAGCATCATTTTGAAATAACAAAAATTGGAACGATTAAAGAAAATAGGGAAAAGACAATCGTGCTCAATGGAACTGAGAAAAAACTGGATAACTATAACCTGAGAGCCCGGGATTATAATCACATTAATGACTATTTAAATGATTTGACCAAGTATGCTGAAACATTAAATCGTATATCATGAAGATGAATCACTCACATACTGGTCGTTTTCGTCCTCACTTTCCTAATGCAGGCAAATCAGCAGAAGCTATTACTTACTTCTTCACAAAAATAATTGGTAAAGCTTTGAAATTCTACACTGCAGATAGTCATTATTATCAGGAAATGGGACGTCTATTCGCTAATAGAATAGAGAGAGGGGAAAAATTGTACATCCTGGGAATCACACCGAGTGGCCACAATTCTGCTGCTTCGCTAGTCGAGGTTTCATTAGCTGAGGGTATCAAAGTTTTATGCAATAATGAGGAAGAAAGATATAGCGGAATCAAGAATGACGGACATTTCCCTAAGCATTCGCTGAATGATATCATTCAAATTTTGGAGACGATGGGATTATCACCCAAAGACATTTTCATGGTTGTTGCTTCCTGGGACTATCTAAAAGGTCTTGCGACGGTAACTCGTCATGCTGTAGAAGAAGCTCCACGAAGTTTTAACCTGATCTATGAAAAGGCCTCACCGCACATGAACTTCTGGCATTTTGTTAATGCCTTAAAGGCTCCTTCTAAATTGAAACATTACCTGAAAACAAAAGAAAGAGTTCCGATAGTTGGAATGACTCACCATAACAATCACGCTTACTATGCCTATGCAATGTCTCCTTTTTACAACAGTGAGGATCCTGTTATGATTATAGTTATGGATGGTTTTGGTGACGATGGTTCTATCTCCCACTATGTAGCCTCTGGAAATAAACTTGAGAGAATTCGAAACAATTCCTCAATAATGGATTCACAAGGATTATTATATGCCGTAATAAGTTCGACACAAGGAGGCTGGGAACCCTTAAGCAGTGAAGGACGCTACATGGGAGCTAGTGCTTGGGGAGACATGAATCGATTAACGAATCCGTTCTATAAGAGGTTACGACAGATCTTACACTTCGATGGCGACGGATGGGTATATGTAAACCGCTCTTTAATTAACTATCACAAATACGGACAGGTTAAGCCTTATAGCAAAAGGCTGATTGATATTCTTGGCGAGCCTATTCCCCAGGACAAAATATGGAATCCGGACATCGTTTTGAATGTTGATGATATTGAACATGCCCCGATTACCCAGCAGCGAGTAGATAAGGCTGCGGCCTTGCAACTAATCTACGAAGACGCCTTATTTCACATGGTGGATTACCTGATCAAAAAAACAAAAAGTACGAAGCTTATTTTAAGTGGAGGAACGGCATTGAACTGCATTGCCAACATGAAATTGCTTGACCACTTTGATGAATCGTATTACAAAAAAACGCTTCACCAAAATAGTTCGAGATTAAATCTATGGATTCCTCCAAATCCCAGCGACACCGGAACAGCAATGGGATCTGCCTTTCATTTCGCACTCTTAAATGATATGCATAAGTGTTCTCCTATGAACCACGCTTTTATCTGCGGTAAAGCGCCGGAAGATGGTGAAATAAAAAAGAGAATTGCTGAATCGAATGATTTAGGCTCAATTAAAATTGGAAATATCCAGAACAAGAATGAATTGTACAAGGTAGCAGATTTCATGGCTTATATCATTTCCAGAAATGGAATCATCGGGCTTTATCAAGGCGTCGGTGAAACGGGCCCCCGTGCATTAGGACACCGGTCGATCTTTGCGAACCCATGCAATCCGGACACACTAAAGTTGTTAAACAGCCAGGTTAAATACAGAGAGCGAATCCGTCCTTTGGCTCCAATAATCACCTTGGAGGATGCAAAGCGCTTTTTCCATCTTTCGAAAGGAGCATCGGCTGCCAATTACAATGCATATAACTACATGGTTCTTACAGTCAAGGCCAGAAAGAAAAGTTACCCCATAATTCCGGCAGTAATTCATGTCGATGGAACCAGTAGGATTCAAATATGCAGAGAGGAAACTAATCCACTTTGTTATGCCCTTTTGAAAAGTTTAAAACAATATACAGGTGTTGAAGCAGCAGTAAACACTTCATTAAACGTTGGCACGCCGATCGTTCATTCCCCCGTACAAGCCATTCAGACTTTATACAGATCGAAGGGGCTTAGTGCCGTCGTAATGGTTGAGAACAATGGAGACGCCTACCTCGTCTGGCACGAGATTGATAAGCCGCCCAAAGACTCCGGGAAGAAAATTAAGGGCTGGTATCAAGAATGGAGAAAAGTCAATGAGGAAGTTATCCCTCAAAACATGCATAATTAATTGTCAATATGTCAGAAATGCAAAAAATATTAATCACAGGTGGCGCTGGCTTTATTGGAAGCCATGTGGTTGAGTATTTCTGCAAAGAAAATCAGCATGTTTACTGTCTTGTCAAAAAAACGACCGATATAAAATACATCAAAAATCTTCCTGTGAAATTGGTGTACGGTGATATACGAGACTTATCCACGCTTATCAAATTATCAGAAGATAAAGATTGTGTCATTCACCTGGCCGGACTGGTTAAGGACTGGGGGAAATACAAAGACTTTTACGAAACGAATGTTACCGGCACTTTAAACATCTTGAAGGCCTGTAAAACAAATGGCATTGAGACGATTATTGTAACAGGTTCAATTTCAAGTTATGGTGAAGAGAATTCAAAACAAGTAAAAACAGAAGAGTCCCCTTTCAACTCGCACTACAAATACTTCCTGGATTCTATTTTTCCGTGCAAAATGAACTATTACAGAGATACGAAAGCCATTTGCACCAAAGAAGCCATGAGATATGCTCAGGAGAATAAGCTTAACTTAACGATTATTGAACCAACCTGGGTATACGGAGAAAGGGAGTTCAATACAGGATTCTACATGTACCTTAAAACGGTAAAAATTAAAATCCCGCTCTACCCCGGATCCAGAAAGAACAACTTTAGCATAATCTATGCAAAAGATTTAGCCCGAGCTTATTATTTAGCTTTTAGAAAAAAAATCAAAGGCGTAAACCGGGTAATCATTGGCAACCAAAGGAATGAGAAAATGGATGATATTTTTTCCATTTTTTGCAAGGCACTCGCTGTCGTAAAACCGAAGAACATACCATGGATATTGACCTATCCCTTTGCGTTCATTCTGGAGCTAATCTATACGCTTCTTAGATTAAAGAACCCACCTTTGATTTCCAGAGGACGAATAAACATGTATTACGATAACATTGAGTATTCAACAGAAAAAGCAAGAGTACTTCTATCATTTACCAATGAATTCAGTCTGCAAGATGGAATTGAAAGAACTGTAAACTGGTATAAACACGAAGGTTTAATTTAAGAACGACACCTATGGAAACGCTTGAAATAAAAAACTATATCGGGATTCAGAAAGAACTAATCGGATTGAAAATCAAATTATTCACGTTCGTACATTTCACAACGGAACTTTTCAAAGGTAGTTTTCCTGCAAAACATTACGTTCGAATTCTTAGACGCCTGTTGTATTTTCTGAAAAAGATGAAGCATAACAAGTTCGTCAAGATTGGTAAAAAAGTAAAAATCAATTTGTACGTTCCGGGATTTCCGTCAAAGGCTTTTTATCATGCTTGTAACAAAGTTCTTGAGTTTGATAAACAAATGCCGTGTATTACCTGCCTGATTTCGGTAACAGCTGCTTGTCGCTATAATTGCCCACACTGCTATCAAAAGTTCGATCGGGGCAAAGACGTAAACATTGACATTCTTGTTGAAACAGTAAAAAAGCTTCAGAATAAGGGGATCGCTTTTTTCAACATAGAAGGTGGAGAACCGTTCCTAGTATTTGACCGGCTGCTTAAAGTCTGTAATGCAATTGATGAACGCTCCGAAATCCTCATAAATTCGACAGGCGATGGAATGACCCTGGAAAACCTGACAGAACTGAAAAATCGTAATAACCTGATGGGGATTATGTTTTCTCTCCACTTGGATAAGCCTGAGAAACTAAATCAATTTATGGGTACAAACAAGGCTTGGGAAAATCTGAGGAATGGCATTCAGTTATGCCACCAGGTTGGCATTCCCGTAACTTTTAATACCTGTCTCTTAAAAGAAGCTTTCCGGGATGGAACTTTCGAAAAGATCATGGAAACCTCGCAAAATTTTAAAGGAGCAATATTACAGCTCATAAAACCAAAGCCTGCAGGTGGCTGGTTGAATTCGTCATTAGAGAAATTTACAGAAGACGATGTCAATCATTTACTATCGAAGGTTGATGATTACAATTTGAAAAACAATCACAAAAGAGATACAGCAATTTATGCTATGATTCGGGAAGAGTCCAAAGATTTCTTCGGGTGTACAGCAGGAGCCATTGACCGGTTCTACATCAATGCAAAAGGCGATTTGCAACCTTGTGAATTTCTCAATATCTCTTTTGGAAACATTCAGGATGAGGGTTTTGATGTGCTATATGATCGCATGCGGGAAGTATTCAAGCATCCTTCATCATGCCAGCTTTGCGAAAAATATGCCCATGAGGTATTCAAACTAAAAGAAAGCAATAAGCTTACTTCTCTCCCACTACCTCCCGATATTTCGAGAGAGTTATATACAACATGGCAACGAAACGGCGATGTTGAATTCTACAATAAGATACAACGCTTGTAAAAACGAAACGATGCAATTAATCACCGTAAATAGATTCATTAAGGCTTATATCAAATCAATGCGTTTGTATTATGCTTTTGTTACAGGCATCGTAGGGTGGTTAGGAATTGCTTATTATCAATTTATTGCTAGTGAAAATTATTATAATCCTGCATCTAATTTCGTACACACCATACAAGAGCCGACAACGCTTATCAAAAAGATCGTAATCATTATCATCCTCTTCCTGGCATGGGGAACAAACCAGATTTTCAATGATTATCTGGGTCTGGATGAAGACCGGATTAATGCTCCTGACAGACCAATGGTAACAGGAGAGCTTGATATTAAAAGTGCACTAATCACATCTTCATTGCTCCTAACTTTCACTCTCCTTGTAACATGGTTCTATCTTGAACCGGTTGCTGTAATTCCTTTACTTATTGGAATCGGTTTAAACTTTGTATATGAGTATGCCAAAGGTCATGGGCTATGGGGGAATATTGTATTCGGAGTTATGATTTCAATGTGTGGCCTTTATGGCTGTTGGGCAGCCGGCCCTACAGATACTTATTTTACGCGAAGCACGGTTAGTGCGCTTGTTCTCATTACTGTAACAAATGGCTTAATGACTTACTACACCTACTTTAAAGATGTTACTGGAGACAAACTTGCGGGTAAAAATACGGTCATTGTAAAATATGGGCTTGAAAAGAACAGATACATCGCCATATTCGCTTCGTTTCTGCCTTCTGTTATATTTCTGATGGGTTACTATGGTTTTCATGCAATTGAGATAGAGCTCAACCGTATTTTTGTGATTCTGGGTCTTTTAACTGTATTTCTCCAAGTGTGGACCGGATTTCTTTATTACAAAAATCCAAAAGGTGAATTAACATACTATTCTCTCGTTACGAATATCAGAGCCTGTACCTGTGCACAAACAGCGATTATAGCTTTGTTCAATCCTGAGTTAGGGATGATCCTCTTTATTTTGACCTACATTTTCGTTGGTTTCCTTTTTAACCTGAATACAAACATTAAAGCATAAATCTGCTAAAATGGAATTATTTGAAAAGGCATATATCGGGAATTGTGAGTTGAGCAACCGAATCATACGGTCTGCCACATACGAAGGAATGTGTAATGAAAAAGGATTCCCCACAAAAGAATATCTGTCGTTATATGAACAGCTTTCAAAAAGTAGAATTGGCGCAATTATCACTGGATTTGCATACGTTTCGGAAGAAGGTAAAGCGATGCAACCTGGACAAGCTGGTATCTATAGCTCCCAATTCATCCCGATTTATAAAGAAGTCACATCCAGCGTGCATCGCAACGGAGGGAAAATTTTCATGCAACTGGCACATACCGGGCGGCAAACCAGAACACAGGAAACAGGAAAGGAAGTTGTTGGTGTTTCAAAAAAACGATCCTCTTATTTCAGAAGCAGCCCCAAACCATTGAAGTCCGATGAGATTATGCAGATCATCGAAAAATTCGGGAACAGTGCCCTTTATGCTCAAATGGCCGGCTTCGACGGGATTCAGTTGCATGCTGCTCACGGGTATTTACTTCATCAGTTTATTCTTCCCGAAATCAACAACCGGACGGATCAATTTGGCATTGATAAAGAAACCGGAATCGGAACAAAATTTTTGGAATTGATCATTGATAAGGTCCGTGATAAATGCGGGGCCGAATATCCGGTTCTTATAAAAATAAGTGGCGGAGATGACTATCATCCTGCATTAAGCAATAAGCGGCTTAAAAGACTGATCCAATTTATCGACCAAAGAGACATTGATGCCATTGAAATTAGTTACGGGACGATGGATTACGCTTTAAATATATTTCGAGGCGATGTACCAATCGATCTGATTTTAGCAAAAAATAAAGTCCTTCATTCAGATAGCCAACTCTCTAAGTATATCAAAAAGCTAATCTTCTTTCCACTAATAGAAAAAAAGCTCAAACCTTTTTCGCCAATGTATAATCTTGACTATGCGAAACTTGCTGCGAAACACACGACTAAACCTATTATCAGTGTTGGTGGATTCCGTAAAAGAGAAGAAATGGAGCAAGCTGTAAAAATTGATGGAGTCAATTTTGTCAGTTTATGCAGACCATTTATCTGTGAACCTGATTTTGTAGGAAAGATTGAAGCAGATTACAACTACAAATCAAAATGTCAAAACTGCAATTATTGTGCAATTATGTGTGACACACAAAACGTTACTCAATGTTATAAAAACCGAAATCATGGAAACGCTACAAAAAGTAATATCAATAATTAAGGCGAACAAAGAGAATGGCCTTGAAGTTTTACCTGATACTGATTTGATAGCAGGTTTAGGAATTGACTCTTTTGATACATTGATGATCATCAACGCAATAGAAGATGAATTCTCAATCGAATTTGATGGAAAAGATCTTGAGCATATCCGGACTGTCAATGATATCGTAAATATTCTGGAAACACGATATTATAAACAGTCGTCATGAGCATTGTTGAATTTTACAACAAGTTTCATCTGGACGATCAGCTAATTCAGGAGGCCGATTTTAATCCTTATTATCTGGAGGTACAATCCGGACTGGATGACATCATCAGAGTTGAAGATGAGGAAGTTGTTGATTTAGCCTCCAATAACTATCTGGGGATCGCCAACGATCGACGCTTGAAGCAGACCGTTTCAATGGCTGTAGAAAAATATGGTGTATCTATGTGTGCAACACCCATTTCGATCGGATTCTCAGAGTTATACAAAGAAACATGCCAAAGGCTGTCATCATTTATTGGCGTTGAAGACAGCTTGATATACCCATCATGTTACCAGGCAAACAATGGTGTATTTTCAGCAATTACCAGTAAAGATGATGTTATTGTTATTGATCAGTATGCTCACTCTTCTCTAATTGAAGGTGCCAAAGCCATTGGATGTAAAATACGCCCCTACTTACACAATAATCTGACAAGTCTTGAAGACAACCTCAAACACTGCGACAAATACAAGCAAATTTTTGTGGTCACTGAATCCGTTTTTTCAACAGAAGGAAGTATTGCTCCGTTCAATTCCATTAATACTTTATGTAAGCGATATAACGCCATACCTGTCATCGACGACTCCCATGGTATTGGAGTTCTGGGGCGAAGCGGTAAAGGAATTCTGGAGCATTTTGATATTACAGATTACGATGGCATTTATGTTGCATCGCTTGGCAAAGCATTGGCCAACCTGGGTGGAGTAGTTGGTGCAAAAAAAAGCCTGATTGATTACCTGAAATATTATTCCTCTCACCTGGTATATTCAACCGCATTACCGCCTCATATTCTGGCCGGAATATTAAAAGTCCTGATTATCATTGAGAATGAGTTTGACGACCTAAGTCAACGGATGTGGAATGCAAGAAACAAACTTCGAGATGCACTGATTGAATGTGGTTACCAACTTTCGGATGCTAAGGCCCCGATTATCTCAGTTAAAACAGGTGATTCTTTAGACACGATATTATTTGCAAAACAGTTATTTATGAACAAAGTTATTGCTACGCCATTCGTATATCCTTCGGTCCCCCTGAATAAGGGTGTTATTCGTTTAATCGCCGGAGCAAACCTGTCAGCAGAGAACCTGGATAAAGCAATAGCATGTTTCCGGAAAATCAAAAGAATATAGGATGACTTTTTTCCTGATAATAAATCCCAAAGCCAGGGGCGGAAGAAGTCGTAAACTAACCAGTTATATTATCTCCCGTCTTGATGAATCGAAGGTTTCTTACAAGTATAAACTAATAGATGACATTACTGATGCCACCCAACAAGCGATGCTGGCTAACAAAGAGGGGTATGATGTAATTGTTGCAGTTGGTGGAGATGGCACAATAAGAGCAGTACTAAATGGCTTTTTTGATAGCGAAGGCCGAAGAATATCTTCATCCGCGATGGGGGTAATTTACACTGGAACCAGCCCTGACTTTTGCAAAAGCTATAATATACCAATCGATATTGACAAAGCTATCGATATCCTTCTAACAAACGACAAACGACAAATTACAGTAGGAAGAATTACATTCTCAGAACGAAACGACACCAGTTTGAATGAACAAAGGATAGACAATTGTACCAAGCCCAAAACTGAATATTTTGGATGTTGTGCCAATATTGGAATCGGTTCTAAAGTTGCAAGAAAGGCCAATAGCGGGATTAGAAAATATCTGGGCGATTTTCTAGGAACTCTTATTTCATTACTTGTATCAATTTTCAACTATCATCCAACTAATCAGTCTTTTGAAATAAAAAGTGAATCGTATTCAATATCTAAACTCTTTAACTTATCGATTGGAAAAACTCATTATATCGCTTCCGGTATTAAAGTATTCAATAAACTTAATCCGGACACAAGACAATTATATTGCCTCACGGCAAGGGATATTACTTTGATCAGCTTACCCCAAATATTGAAAAATGCATACAGCGGAAAAGAAATCAAGAATACAGAAAGATTCTACGTAGAATACATTGATGAAATTGAAATCTTAGGCAATGTTGTAAATCCTGATATTGAACTAGATGGAGACCCTGCTGGTTATTTACCCTGTAAAATTGGAATTGCCAGGGACTATTTGACACTTGTTATTCAAGTCAGCTAAAAAAACCTGTCATGGCTCTCTTTTGACCTATAATCCGTCATTAAACCTTTTAAATGAACCACATTCAAAATTTCCGTTATTCGGTTGATTACATCGATTAAGCTGACAAAGAATATTTTCGCTCCAATCATCTTCAACATATTTTTTGCAAATTATACACAAACCCGGTATCGGAAATAAATCCATATTTAGACGTTTCCCTTGATCATCGAAAGAACCTCCATTTTGGTTCTCGCAACTAGAACCCAACACTTGATCTTTTCCCAATCCATTTTCCCGATGTTCCTCCTGATATCGAATCCATTCATCAATTTCAGAGGCCGAGGGCAATAGGTCTTTCAGAGCATTATCAATCACCTGATTGTTGTTCGTTTCAATTTGTTCTTCAATCTCTGTGCAGATGTCACAATAACCGGGAAAGGGACAATCTCCTTCTTCCATACAATCGCAAAATTCAACATGAAACTCACCAAAAGGAATAATCGCATGGTGTTCATACCAAAATCTACGAATAAAGGAGTAACGCATATGCAAGGGATAACGAATCGGGAATTCCAAAAAGAAGCGATACTTATTTAGTAGCTTTTCAAGC
>NZ_JBZQJF010000278.1:0-8974 GCF_059905295.1 Mangrovibacterium sp. | reverse complement strand
TGCTGAATGAAGGTTTATCAAACCGTTTTACAGAGCTCACTGCATTTAATAATAATGCTGATCCTGATCAGTGGGATCCTCAGTATTCGATCTTTTACACTTATGCAGGTAACTCCTATAAAAACCTGGGGATTGCCGGCGTTGTAGGTGGTACTCAACATGAGTTGCCAACACCGGAAGATGAGGGTTATAATCTGACAGAAGATGAGCGTATGAAAGAATACGACCTGGCGTTGCTGGATGAAATGTTATTGGAATTTCCGGCTGAAGGACGTGTAATGGGAATGGCCTACAGAATTGCTAAACGCTATAACGATATGTCTATAATTGCTGACCGTGTTGTTCCGAAATACCCGGCAGCAGAACAAGAAGATATTCGTTCGAAAATTATGAATGGTGATTTCTTCATCAAATGGGATTATTAGTATTTGATTGGAGATTGTTTTTGATTATTTTATAATTCAAAGAAGTTGACCCCGGGTAAACCCCGGGGTTTCTTTTTTTAATTCTTTCCTAAATCGTGGTTTTTCCGAATGTTGGATGATTTAACACTTTGCGACTGTCTTACCTTTGCGGAACGATATTCCTAAATCAACAAAGAAGTATGAATTCAGAAATTTTAGTGCGCGAAGCATGTGTAGAGAGCGTAGACGAATGTGTGCTGGCCGAGAAGCGGGGAGCTAACCGCCTGGAGCTATGCGCTGATCTGGCAAACGATGGACTTACACCATCAGAGCAACTGCTGGATGAAGTGATGGCTCAGGTTAATATTCGGATCAAGGCCATGGTGCGTCCACGTGCGGGAGGGTTCCGCTATTCCAGGGAGGAAATTAAGCAAATGGAGGAGGAGATTGCTTTCTTCAAATCGAAAGGCGTGTACGGTGTCGTTTTTGGCGTTACCAATGCAGATAACAATTTGGATATACCCGTGATTAAACATTTGGCTCAATTGGCTAAACCAATGGACGTTTGTGTGCATAAAGCGATTGACAGTGTGAATGATACCTGGGCTGATTTTCAGCGTTTGTATCACGAAGTTCCCGAAGTAGATGCTGTATTAACTTCCGGAGGAGCACCAACGGCTGCAGAGGGTGCTGCTGTTCTTAAAAAGATGACTGAACTGGGTGGTGAAAAGCTGAAGGTTGTTGTTGCCGGAAAGGTGACCAACGAGAATATTGATGATCTTCAAAAGGCAATTGGTTCAACGGAGTTTCATGGAAAGAAAATCGTTGGAGAGTTGATCTAAGATCTGCCGATTATTTAAAAATGAAAGGGTTTGAGGCAATGCCTCAAACCCTTTTGTTATGGTAATCTAAAAAAGAATACTTGGTTCAATTTATGCGCCTACCAGGTCCAGTACTTTGGTGTCGGCTGCAACAGTTTCGCCAACTTCTACAAAGATTTCATTCACCGTACCACCAATTTCAGCAGTGATACTGTTTTCCATCTTCATCGCTTCCAGTACTAATACTACTTGTCCCGGTTGAACTTTATCGCCCGGATTTACCTGGATATCCAGAATTTTACCCGGCATCGGAACTGTTACACCTGTTGTAGGACCAACAGCTACTTTCGCAGCAGCTTTGGGTTTTTCCTGACTTGCTTTGGCAACAGGTTCAGCAACAACATCCATAATCACTGCGTCACCGGCCAGGTTTTCACCAACCGAAGCAACCAGGTTGTTCACATAACCTTCAGCAGTTGCTGTAATGGTGTTTTCCATTTTCATGGCTTCAACAATTGCAACCGGTTGTCCCATTTTTACATGATCGCCCGGAGCTACCAGGTAGTTCAGTAAACGACCGGGAAGTGGTGTAACGATTGTTTCACCAACGATCTTCTTGGCTTCAGCTTTTGGTGCTTCAGCAGCTTTCTCAGCTTGAGGTTCAGTTGCTTTTTTAGCTTCCCAGGCAGCTTTCTTAACGCCTGTCAGGTAGCCTTTAGCAACCATCGGGAACAATTCCAGCAATAAGACTTCCTCTTCGTTCTCAGCTAATTTAACACCGCCAAATTCATCCAGTGTTGGGTTTGGCTGCATTTTGTATGTTGACGTGTCGAATGGACGTTCATCGCGGTGACCACAGATTTTTTCCCGGAAATCAGGATTTACAGGGATTGGAGTCTCACCGTATTCGCCTTTAACCAAGCTCTTAAACTGGTTCGAAACGTTTGTGTACATTGGTTTGCCGTTTTTAACATCCATTGCACAGTTCACGGCTTGTGCCCCTACAATCTGAGAAGTTGGTGTCACCAATGGTGGCAAACCGGCATCCGTACGAACCTGAGGAATCAGTTTCATCGCATCTTCCAGGATATCTTCCGATTTCAAGGCTTTCAGTTGGGCTACCATGTTGGTGTACATACCACCAGGTACCTGAGCTGTTTGAACCAGTTTGTTTGGTTTCGGGAAATTAAAATAAGCTTCAATTTCGTGGCAAGCGGTTAATAATGCTTCTTCGTTTCCGGCTTTGCACTCAGCAATCGCTTTGTCGAATAAGGCATCAATATCAGCAGGTAATTTATCGGTTAACGGGTTGAATTCTTTCGGGAATTGTTTGCCGGCATCAATATCAGCCAATTCCTGACGGATATTGAATAATTCTTTATTGATTTCAGCAACGGCTTCCATGTTAACATCTAACTCAACGCCTAATTTTTGACAGAAGATATAGATCAGTTCGATTGCTGGAGCAGCAGGACCACCGGCAAAGTTCCAAATGTTTGTATCAACAATGTCAACACCATTCATAATGGCAGCTAAAACAGCAGCTAAACCATAACCAGGTGTACAGTGCGTGTGGAAATCGACAGGAATTTGCAGGTTTTTCTTGAATTCCGAGATCAATGTAGCAACACGCATTGGCGGAATCAAACCACTCATATCTTTAATGGTAATCATGTCCGCTCCCAGTTTTTCCAAAGCAATCGCTTTGTTCAGGAAGTATTCGTTGGTGAATACCGGTTTGAATGCAGGTTCTGCAGCTGGCGCAGGAGCTTGTTCTTTCTTGCCGAATAATTTACCCAGGAATCCTTTTTTAGCTTGCTCAACAACCGGTTCTTCCTTTTTCTCCGGTTCCGGATCAATGGTGTAACAAACAGCACAGTCGGCAATACCACCGTGTTGTTTGACGTATTTGATGGTTGATTTTACGTTGTTGATATCATTCAGGGCGTCGAAAATACGCATGATTCCCAAACCCGATTGAATGGCATTCTTGGAGAATCCGTCGATGATCTCGTCGGTATATGGGGTATAGCCGAACAAGTTCCGACCACGCGAAAGAGCTGTCAGCTTGCTTACATCGCCAACGGCTTTTTTTATGGTTTGTAACCTTGTCCATGGGTTCTCATTTAAGTAACGCATCACCGAATCCGGCACAGCGCCACCCCAAACCTCCATGGCGTAAAAGTTAGCAGACTTGTAAAATGGGAGGACTCTGTCGATTTGCGCTTGGCGCAAACGAGTGGCAAACAAAGATTGCTGTCCATCTCTCAGAGTCAAATCTCTTATTAAAAGTTTTTTTGACATAGGTAGTATTCAAAAATGTTATTAAAATGAAGTTATAATTGTAACCTTTCGGTCTTTTCTGAGAACAAAATTACGGCAAACGTTAGGATTTTTTGATGACTTTTATCGACTTTTTCAATAAGATGTTTTAAAATTTACAATGAGAAAATATTAAGTTATCTTCATATTTAAAAGAGTAAAGTGTTTGTATATGAGCATTTTGCTATGTAATGAAAATGCAAGATGCTGTAAATCGTTCTGTTGTGCGTACACGGTTGGCAAATTGAAGAATAATGTCAGATCTTTCTTTCATATTGTCTTTTGTTCGTAATGGATTGAAGAGTCTTGTTGTGTTAAGCAAAGGTTACCAGACATCAAGGCTTGTTAAAGTTAAGTTTACACAAAAAGGGGGATGATTGGATTTCAGACCTGCTTTTGGGTGGTAGGCGTGTCCGGATTTGGCTTGAGTTGGGAGCTTTTAGGTGTCAATTGTCGGGTGGTTAATCCTATTATTATGGTTATATTTGACCTTGGATTTCAAAAATCTCCAAGGACTACTTCTAACTCTTTTCAAACCGGATATAGGGTATTTGTGCTTGGAAAGATCCTCGAATTTTGAACACTAACTAAATCATGTCAGAATGAATCTACTCACTTACTACACCAAAAGACTGTCTTGTTTTGTCTTTCTTCCTTTCATTTTCTTATTGATGGTTCAGTCAGCGAAGGCGCAAACAGGGCGACAAACCTTCAACTTTAACCCGGACTGGAAACTCCTTGTGGGGGATCCCGATGGTGCAGAAAATTCAGCCTTTGACGACAGCCAATGGAAATCAGTAACGCTTCCGTATGCCTGGAATGAAGATGAAGCCTTCAAAAAAGATATTAAAGACCTTTCGACCGGGATTGCCTGGTACCGTAAATCGTTTGTACTGCCCGAACATGCTACGGAAGGTAAGGTGTTTCTCGAGTTTGAAGGAGTGCGTCATGGTGGCGAGTTTTATGTGAACGGTACACTGGTTGGTTTGCACGAAAATGGGGTGATGGCTGTCGGGCTGGATATCTCGGACCTGGTGAAGCCTTACCCGCAAGAGAATGTGGTTGCGGTACGTACCGATAATGCCTGGGACTATCGCGAGCGCTTCTTTAACCAGCGCTACCAGTGGAACGACAAGAACTTCAATGCCAACTATGGCGGTATACCCAAGAATGTGTACTTGCATACCACGGGAAAGGTGTATCAAACCTTGCCGCTTTATTCAACCCTGGGAACAACCGGCGTGTATGTCTATGCCACGGATTACAATGTTCCGCAGAAATCCGCAGTGATTCATGTGGAGTCGCAATTGAAGAATGAGAGTGCCAGGGCCGTTGTTGCCGCCTTGCAGATTTCGGTGGAAGATTTGGATGGCAAAGAAGTGGCCAGCTTCGAAGGAACGCCCCGGATGATATCACCTAATGGAGTGCAAACGCTGACTGCTGCCGATAGTGTGGCCAATCTCGAATTCTGGAGCTGGGGATACGGCTACTTGTATACCGTAAAGTCGAAAGTGCTGGTCGATGGAAAGGTTGTTGATGAAGTGCCTGTGCGAACCGGTTTCCGCAAAACCGAATTTAAAGACGGCATGGTGTACCTGAACGACCGGGTGCTGATGATGCATGGTTACGCCCAGCGTACCAGCAACGAGTGGCCGGCTGTAGGCATGTCGGTGCCAGCCTGGCTGAGCGACTACAGCAATCAACTGATGATTGAATCGAACGGGAACTTTGTGCGCTGGATGCACGTGACACCCTGGAAGCAGGATGTGGAGTCGTGCGACCGTGTTGGGCTGATTGAGACCATGCCGGCGGGTGATGCCGAGCGAGATGTAACCGGTCGCCGCTGGGAGCAGCGTTGTGAGCTGATGCGCGATGCAATTATTTATAACCGCAATAATCCGAGTGTTATTTTCATTGAAGGAGGGAACGAGAATATCAGCGAGGAGCATATGGCCGAGCTGAAGAATATTCGTAATACCTACGATCCCCACGGCGGACGGGCCATTGGCAGCCGCGAAATGCTCGATAGCAAAGAAGCTGAATATGGCGGCGAAATGCTATACATTAATAAGAGTGCCGGAAAACCTTTGTTTGCCACTGAATATTCGCGCGACGAGGGCCTTCGTAAATATTGGGATGAGTATACGCCACCCTACCACAAAGAAGGAGCGGGAGGTACCTTTGCCCATAATGTTAGTGGCAGTAAGGTGAAAGATGCTTCAGCCTACAACCACAATCAGGATTCACATGCCATTGAAGATGTGGTGCGCTGGTACGACTACTGGGAGCAACGCCCCGGAACCGGAACACGTGTGAGCAGTGGTGGTGCCAACATCATTTTTTCCGATACCAATACCCATTATCGCGGTGCCGAGAACTACCGCCGAAGTGGCGAGGTTGATCCCATGCGTATTCCGAAAGATAATTTCTATGCGAACCAGGTGATGTGGAATGGCTGGGTGGATCCGGCGCAGAATTTGTCGCACATTATCGGGCACTGGAACTACGAGCCGGGAACCGTGAAGCCTGTTTATGTGGTTTCGGCGGGCGACAAGGTGGAGCTGTTTGTGAACGGCCAGTCGAAAGGCTTTGGCGAACGTTCGTACCACTTCCTGTTTACCTTCCCCAACATCAAGTGGGAAGCTGGTGAAATTAAAGCCGTTTCGTACAACGCAGCCGGCGATGTGGTTTCTGAAGATGCCATTAAAACTGCCGGCAAGCCTTATGCCCTCAAACTAACCGGCATGCAGTCGCCCGTTGGCTTTAAGGCCGATGGTGCCGATGTGGCTTTGATCCAGGTTGAAGTCGTCGATAAAAACGGCCAGCGCTGCCCAACAGCCCTGAATGCCATTCATTTTGACCTGAGTGGAGCAGGCGAGTGGCTGGGCGGTATTGCCCAAGGGCCCGATAACTATATTGGTGCCACAAGCTTGCCGGTTGAGTGCGGGGTGAACCGCGTGCTGATTCGTTCCACAACCAAAGCCGGTAAAATTAAGGTGAAAGCTTCGGCTGACGGCTTAAAAGGGGCCGATATTCAGTTTGAAACTTCACCGGTGAAGGTGGTGGATGGTTTGTGCACCGAGCTGGTTGCTGCCGGACTGCCATCGAACCTGGAGAAAGGGCCAACACCCCTGACTCCTTCGTACACCGTCAGCCGCGTAACCATCCCGATTGTTTCGGCTACGGCGGGTGTTAACCAGGATAAAGCGGTGTTGAGCTATGATGATAACGAAATGAGTGAATGGACCAACGACGGCCGCCTGTCGACCGGTTGGATTACTTATAAACTGGCCAAAGAAAGCGAGATTGACGAAGTGTCGCTGAAGATGACCGGCTGGCGTACCCGCTCGTATCCCATCGATATTTATGTGGATGACCAACTGGTTTGGCAAGGTGAAACGGCCCGCAGCCTGGGTTACATCCTCATTCCGGTGAAGCCAACTGTTGGTAAAACAGTTACCATCCGGTTAACCGGCTCGGGCGTGGAGAAAGATGCCTTCCAGAATATGATTGAGCTAAACGGCAATAAAGAACTCGACGGTTTTCGGGATCCTAAAGACATGAAAACCGAAGGACAACTTCGCATTGTTGAAGCCGAGTTTTTTCCATGAGCTGAAACCATAATTTCTGTCAACGAAGAATAAAACGAACCCCATGATCTTTCGGTTATGGGGTTTGTTGTTTTGTGAAATGTACATTTCTTGAAAAATTAAGGACTAAATGCACTGATTCGCAGCGAACAAAAGTGCCCTTCATGAAGCCAAACGTACAGTTCGACCTATCAAACAGGGGTGTTCATGAAGTTATTGGGTTTTTGTTTGGATTTAAGGTTTGATTCATCGTATCTTTTATTTATCAAAAGTTATTGCGAAACTAAAAATTTGATAAACAATGAGTAATCAAGAAGATTTTCAAACCTGTTTAGCGGGCATACAAGCGTTGCCCAACAATGAAGTGAAAGAACCCAACATGCCGGTTGATAAATTTGTGCAGGAAGCCGATAGTTTATACACCTGGTTGCAGCCCGATTTAGCCATACTCGCCGCAAAAGGTTTAACTGAAGTACAGTTGCAGGAGCTTCCGGTTCGTGCCGGGGCTTTGCGCGAGGCTCAGTCGCTATGGATTAAAGAAAGTCGTTCGCAGGACGAGTGGAACGAAAAATCACCCGCTGCCTACGAATTGCGTGATGACCTGATTGCCGATTTTCGGTATGCGTTTCGAGGCGAAGATAGTTTGCTCTCGCGTGTAAGTGAGATTGATACAGGTGATGGCCACGAAGATATGGTGCAGGATTTGAACGACCTGGCTGTGTTGGGAAAAGCTCATCCCGATTTACTGACGGCTATCGGTTTCGATCTGGCCAAGCTCGACGAGGCCGCCAGTCTGTCGGACGAAATGGGTGAATTGCTTGCGACAGTTAACGACAAGAAAACCGGTGGCAACGATGCCAAATACCTGCGCGACCAAGCCTACACCTACTTGAAACAACTGGTCGACGATATCCGAGAATGTGGCAAATATGCCTTCCGAAAGGATGTAAAGCGCATTAAGGGTTACACCAGTTCTTATTGGCGTAAGTATAAATCGACCAACAAGGATGATGAGTCATCCAGCGAAACAGATTGATCGTAAAATTTGATATCCTGACTGAAAACTCCGCGCCCTGCGGAGTTTTTTTATGCCCTGCTAATGTGGCTCGGTCTCCTGCCCTAAGATTTGTTTCCCTGCTGCTGAAAAATTGTCCCTGCCGAAAAAATTCCCGCCCTGCCATTGGGGTAGTGCTCCCTGCCGAAATTTTTTGTTCCCTGCCAGGCAGGGCGCACTACCTTACCGGCAGGGAGAGGTCCCAACCCGGCAGGGAGGCCAACTTTTTAGCAGGGATGGCTCCCCTTGCGGCAGGACGGCTAAAAAAACGGCAGGGAGTCCTGCCGAAGAAGCAGGGCGGGAAAAAAAACGGCAGGGCGCTATTTCTTTTAGCAGGGCACGTTCACTTTGGAGCAGGGGGAACTTCCGTTTCCACCGGGTGATGCGGTTTGCAACCGCATCTCTCTCATTGCTGCAAAATCAGCGGTTACAAACCGCTGCACCCGGTGGAGTTCAGAGCATTGACTGAAGCTGCAATGCGAAACCCGATTCCTCGTCATTCTCCATCGGGGATTTCTGTTGATCTGTTTTCCCGGGGCGGGGAAGGCGGTCGTCCTTTTTGCATGGTATGCAATTCTACCTTAAGCTGATCCTTTTACTTCCGCAAAACCTGAAGACGAAATAAAATTTCGCGAGACTTCTTTTTTTGTGGCAGGGAAACCACTCCTGACAATAATGTCAGGGTTTTGAATGATACAATTGACTACTATAGATACTTTGACGCTACTCGTCAAGCTTAATTTTTATTTGAATGTGTTCTGGATACCGTCAATCGAATAATCC
>NZ_JBZQJF010000277.1:0-12152 GCF_059905295.1 Mangrovibacterium sp. | reverse complement strand
TTCTTACTTTCGAAATACCTTTTTGAAAAACTCATCGACACGGCTCACCGGATCAATGTCAATTTTGTATTTGCTGAAGTTGAGCGCTTTACCGTTGGCCGGAACAAAAATCTTTTTCATACCCAGCTTTTCGGCTTCGGCAATGCGCTGCTCCAACCGGTTGACAGCACGGATCTCACCTGAGAGACCAACCTCGCCGGCAAAGCACATCGATTTGTCGATGGCCAGGTCGAAATTGGAGGACAGGATAGCCGAGATCACAGCCAGGTCGATGGCGGGATCGTCTACTTTAATGCCCCCGGCAATGTTGAGGAAAACATCCTTGGCGGCCAGTTTAAAGCCGGCTCGTTTTTCCAATACGGCCAGCAGCATATTCAGGCGTCGCAGGTCGAAGCCGGTTGAGGATCGTTGCGGTGTTCCATAGGCTGCCGTGCTCACCAGCGACTGGATCTCGATCAGCAGCGGGCGGTTGCCCTCGATAGCACAGGCAATAGCGGTACCGCTTAGTCCTTCGTCGTCGCGGTTAATGAGTAGCTCCGAAGGATTGCTTACCTCACGCATACCGGTGTTATTCATCTCGAAAATACCCAGTTCGGAAGTGGAGCCAAAGCGGTTTTTAATCGATCGCAGAATGCGGTACATGTATTGATTCTCCCCTTCGAACTGCAGCACCGTGTCAACCATGTGCTCCAACACTTTGGGGCCGGCCAGGCTCCCTTCTTTGGTAATGTGCCCGATGAGGATAACGGGAATACGGCGTTCCTTGGCGAACTTCAGGATCCCGTTGGTACACTCGCGAATTTGCGCAACCGACCCTGGCGACGATTCAATATAAGAAGTAGCCACTGTTTGGATGGAGTCGACTACCAGCAGCTCGGGCTCCATATGTTCACAATGGGTGAGGATATTCTCCAGCGAGGTTTCACTCAGGAAAAAGCAACTGTCATTTTCTCGTTTTAGCCGGTTGGCGCGGATCTTAATTTGCTGGATGCTTTCTTCCCCCGAAACGTACAGAATCTTTCGATCAGACAAGTCGAGGGCTACTTGCAGTACCAGGGTCGATTTACCGATGCCCGGCTCGCCACCAACCAGCACGAGTGATCCCGGAACCAGCCCGCCACCCAGGGTGCGGTTAAGCTCGCTGTTACGGGTGTCGATGCGTTCAACCTGCCCTGCGCCAACTTCGGAGAGGCGTTGTGGCTGTGCTCCGCTGGCCGAGCGCGAAGGAAGGGGAGTCTTGGTCTGCTTGACTTCAACTTCTTCCACAAAAGTATTCCACTCGCCGCAGTTGGTGCAGTGGCCCACCCATTTGGGCGAGGTATTGCCACAATTCTGACAGGTATAAACAGTCTTGATCTTTGCCATTCCGGTTGATTTGTTTGTTTTCGGTGAATAAAAGTAATGGTTTTGCGGGAAAAGCCGGTGCTTCCAAACCCGAACAGTTTGTCTGTTGCCGGATAAACCGAAAGAAGAAAGTCCCTTATTTCAATTCTGAAGAGCCATGGATTTCAGTTTTATAGCATCAACAAAAAGAAACCTTCTCTGCAATTGGCCGTTATAAAAAATACCATTTTGTCTTTTAATCTGAAGTGGTGGCGCCATAAGGTGCAAAGAACTAAATCTAAATCGTTGCTTATGCCTATCTATATGGATCGACATGATGTTTCGGACTCGGTGACAGCAGAGAATGTGGCCGAGTTGCATCAGCAAGACCTGAAAGTTCAGGATCAGTTTGGCTGTCGCGGATTAACCTACTGGTTTGATGATGTGCGCAAAACCGCTTTTTGTTTAATTGAAGCCCCCAGTGCCGAAGAGCTAAAGGCGATGCATGATCACGCCCATGGTGAGGTTCCGCATCGGATCATTGAAGTTGATCCGTCGATTGTGGAGTCCTTTCTCGGTCGGATTGAAGACCCCGTAAAAGCACAGAACACACGTCTGAACATTATTAATGAACCGGCTTTTCGACTGATTATGGTGGTTGAGACCGAGATTCAGTCACTACACGATTACCAGGGACAATCATTTCTTACACAGATCGAAGCTAAAGAGAAGCGCATTCGGGAGGAAATTGAAAAGCACGATGGGCGCCTGGTGAGGCATAAAGACAATCGTTTCCTGGCTTCGTTTACCTCGGTTACAAAAGCGGTGCACTGTGCCTTGCGTATTCAGGCCGCAGAGAAGGAGGCTTGGGATAAGGCCGACCGGGGGATGATTCGTTTAAAAATAGGTTTGAGTGCCGGCGTACCTGTAAGCGGGAAAAATCAGCTGTTTGAAGATAGTGTAAAACTCGCCGAGCATATGTGCCAGACCAATGCAGATATTGCCTTGACTGAAGAAGTTCGCGATTTGTATGCCAGTGAAAATGTTTGGCACGGCAATCTGAATGATCAGGTTTTGGTGTTGTCGGATGCGAATAAAAAATTTCTGACCCGCCTGATGGAGTTTGTCGGTCATGAGTGTGTTAATGCCGGGTTGACGGTCGAGAGTTTTCAGCGCAGACTAGGATTGAGCAAGACACAATTGTACCGTAAAATGATTGTATTGACCGGCAACTCACCCAACAATTTCCTGTTGCAGTACAGGCTGAAACGGATACTGCAATTGTTGAAGAACGATGATTGCAGCATTGCTGAATCTGCTTATGCTGTTGGCTTTAACAGCCCGTCGTATTTTGCCAAGTGCTTCCGAAAAGTTTATGGTTTGTCGCCCACGGTCTATAAAAGTTTGATTTGACAGGCTGCGGAAAACCGGCTTCTGGTCCAAATGTACCAGTGTTTGAACCAAAAGTAATCCTGTTTCGCGAGGTACTTCTTTAATTTTGAAAAAGGCTCATTCGTTATCGGAGCGGTTTTAAGGACTGCAAGTTACGAGTGAAGACATCGTAATAAAGAAATCGTTTCATATCTAAAATTGAATACCTATGGAAACTGAAGTTAAAAAAGCAACCCTCTTTGAGCGATTGGGTGAAGTTGACGGAATTAAGGCGATTGTGGACGACGCAATTGATATGCACATGAAGAATCCAGCTATTAGTGCACGTTTTTTACCTTACCTGAAAGATCCGGACCGGTTGGCTGTTATCAAACAGCACTCGGTTGATTTCTTTTGTGCCGGAAGTGGAGGTGCGGTAGAGTATAAAGGGCGCGATATGCCTGAGGCACATACCGGGATGAACATTAGCCGGGAAGAATATACCCATGTGATGGACGATATTATGCTGACACTGGGTAAACACGGTGTTGATGAGGATACCCAAAAAGATGTACTGGCTATTCTTTGGTCTTTAAAAGGGATGATTATCGGTCTGTAATTGTACGAATTGTTAGACCTTTTCTGCAGAGATAGTCATCAGACTATTTCAACCCGGGGAGCGTATGTCCGGGTTTTATTATGTGGAGGCGTTTGTCCTTAAGCCGGACGGGCTGTTCATTTTGCCCAGCTGTCGGTTTTGACTCACCCCGACGCTCGCTATACTCGCGCCACCCCTCTCTACTGGTAGAGAGGGGACAGATTAAGCTAAAATCATGATTTTAGCTTAATCAGAGGAGAGACAGTTAAGTTCTGACATATTGGTGAAGTTTTGCCGTCTCTGACTCGCCTACGATGGTAACACTTTGAATATGTTTTCTTAACCCTCTTTTTCATTCAGCGGAGTGGCGCCCCGATTTTGCTTCAGTTATTGCTCATTGTAGCTTTTCCTTTCCTAATCTCGTATTTCATACAAAACCAAAATCTATTGTTATGAAACGAATCCTAAGCTTCGTAATTGCCTTTGTATTATTGCTTGGTGTATCCTGTGTTGATAAGGCAGACAAGGCTGATCTGAAAGCCTTGAAATCGAAAAATCATGTGGAGGAACACAATAAGTTAGTTATTCAGAAATACTGGGAAGGGAAATGGAACGACCGTCGTCCGGAGATTTTAGAAGAATCGCAAACACCCGATGTGGTTTACCATGGCACCTCCGTAAGTATGAACGGCATCGACGAATACCGATCTGTTTATCAAACCTATCTGTCAGCCCTGACCGATACGCATATCGAAATTGAAGGACTGATGGCTGATGGCGATTTGGTGATGAGCCGTTGTCTGTTTTCGGGTGTTAATACAGGCGAACTCGAAGGACTGTCACCAACCGGTAAAAAGGTCGAAATTCAGATGTTTACCGTTTTCCGCCTGGTGAACGGTAAAATTGCTGAAGAATGGGAGATCATGGATGAACTTGGCTTTATGATGCAACAGGGCATGGAGCTCACTCTGAAAGAAGAGCCTTAATCTTATAAAGACTATAGTCATGAAAGAATTTCGGGATTTTTTGCGCGTATTGGTCGCTTTGGCTATCTCTTTGGTTACTTTTATTTCTATCGATGAAGCATTTGCATTTGATCCAAAGTTGAGAGGATCGAACGTGTTTCGAAATGTTCTGCGTGTATTGGTCACATTGGCTGCCATTCTGTATGCTCTTATTTTTATTGATGAAGCATTTCCTCCTTATGATCGAACGATGACTGGATCTGGGTTCGGATTAGTCATGTTTTTTGTACTCTTCATTTGGTTTGTAATTGGTTACTTCTATTTATGGAAGAATGAAAAGATTGCAGGAATATTCTTAACGGCTTGGTGGGGCGGAGTCTTTTTTACAGCATTTTTCTTCTGGTTTTATTGGATTGTACCCGTGATTTTTGGTTCTCCAATCCTTTTCCTGGGGATGCTGCTGTTGAAGTATTCTAAGTGGAAAAATAGCGCTTTAGAGAATAGCTAGGTTGTTTTCGAAACTGGTTCACACTGCTCCAAACCATCAAACGACCTGCCTTTCACTGGGTAACCGTTGAATTTAATTCTTTGGTAATTGAGCGGGTTGACGCTGATTTTAATTGTACGATCATGATGTCTGTTGGGAAAGAAGTCATGGACGAACTTGGCTTTATGATGCAACAGGGCATGGAGCTTAGCATGCAAAAAACGACGGAGGATTAGGAGTTGTTGACTGAACCAACCGATAGCTTATTCCGTAATTGTTTGTGTTTCACCTTAAAAAAACCAAATCATGAAAAAGTTTACCTTGTTTTTTGCGATTGCTCTTTTTGTGGCTCTGCTTGGAATAAACTGCACCCATGCTCAGGATGCTGAAGGGCCACAGATGATGCTGGTCATGGAAGAGTTTGTTGCTCCTCCCGACATGCCTGAATTCTGGAAGGTTCAGTCTGAGGGGATGAAATTGTTCAATGAGTTGGATGTTGATATGACCGTCTACACTTTCCGAACAGATGAAAATTCATTTTATTGGGTGATGCCGATTAAGAATTTTGCTGCCATCGATACACTGGCTGCGAAGATGATGGAGATTAGAGAGAAGATGAAGGAAAAGGGATTTGATGAGCCTGTTAAATTTCGCGACCTCTCTAATATCAGTCAATCGGTGGTCCATTGGAGTAAAGAGCTTTCCTATCACCCGGCGGAAGAGGAAGCTGCAACAGAACCCAATCATTTCTATGAATGGACTTTTATCTATCTGAAATCGGGTCACGAAAAAGAGGCTGCTGAGGCTGTTCAAAAGTATATCGACTTTACCAAAAATGAAGGCATTGACTATCACTGGGATATTTACCAGGTGGTGTTCGGGAACCATACACCTTGCTGGATCCTTGAAACCTCGGCTGAAAGCGAAGAAGCTATGCGACACTTTGAAAGTGAGAACGACAAAAAATACAAAGCACAATATCGGGAGCTGTGGTTGAATTTTGTTCCGCATGTACGGACCATGGAAACCAAGAAAGGCTGGTATCTACCAAAATGGTCAGTAATGGCGAATTAATAACTTAGTTCGTGTTTGGTAGCCCGGCTAACACCGGGGTATAGTTGTCGTGTTTTGATTTCAGGCGCACCGGGAATGTTGTTGTTGGTTGGTTTGCATGCGCCGCATGGTTTGAATGATCCTTTTTTGTCCTTAAGCCGGACGGGCTGTTCATTTTGCTCAGCTGTCGGTTTTGACTCACCCCGACGCTCGCTATACTCGCGCCACCCCTCTCTACTGGTAGAGAGGGGACCGGTTCAGCTAAAATCATGATTTTAGTTGAATCAGGGGAGAGACAGTTAAGCGTTGAGTTACAATCTATTGGTGAAGTTTTACCGTCTCTGATTCGCCTGGATGGTAACATTCTCCAACTGGTTTCTTAACGCTCTTTTTCATTAGGCGGGATGGCGCTTCGAGGATGCTTTTTTGTCTAGACATCTCGCAACTTGCTAAAGCCCCTTCAGGACTGGGGGCAAACGGTGCCAGGTTTTAAACCTTCGAGGCCAGTCGATTATCCCTTTGCACGCAGGTTTTCTTCCAGTTATAGCTACGATTTTAGAACGAGCAGGTATTTTTTATCTTATTTATGCTAAAAACAGCTTGACTTTGGTCGCTATCTTTCATAATTTAGTTGATAATTAAGGTTAGTCCTTGTATTAACCTTTTAAGCGATTCTTCTTTTAGTAATAGTTTTTTGTCGAAATGATCCCAATACTCACATATGCCCCGGGGTGTATGTATATCCGGCTGTGTGGCCGGAGTGGTAAAAAGAAGGCCACCTGTGCCGTCGAAAGCTTACAGGTGACCCGATTAATAACGCAAGCATTATTAAATCCAAAACAAATTTAAAAATGTCAGGATTAAATGATTCTAGAAGACGTGACTTTGTTTCCCAGTTTATTGTGATTTTGGAACGAAATTCACAATTACTGACCGACAAAGGTTTCGATCCGATTGCAAAGATTGACCAACTAAAAGCTGAACTGGAGGCCGCCGATCAGGCCGAAGCTAAGCAAGTAGAGGCTGCTGCTGCTGCAAAAGATGCTACCAAGCTCGCACATGAAGCCCTCGGCATTGCCTACACCGACAGTTCGGCTACGGTTGATCTGATAACAGGTTTGTTTGGTAAAAAGGACAACCTGGTGATCGAGATTAAGAAATTGAGGAAAGTCGGTAAGCCAAGAAGCACGTCTGACGAGGAGGCTTAAACCTCTCTCATGAGATCTGCCTTGTAAAACAGGGCAGATTTTTTTTGTCCTGTTGTTTCGCTTCGGTTTCCTTTGGGATCAACCTTTTGGTTTAACGGGCAACCGTCTCGGATTCAACCTTCCGGATTTTGGAACTTAAACTGCTTTTGCATAAATGTCCCTGTAAGCTTATGGGATGTCCCAGCATTCCTTCCGCCCGTCCCAGCATCGTGCTGGGAAAGGAAATCATAGATATTTCCTTTCCCAGCGAAGCAATCCCATAGGAAATATCTATGATGGGAAAGGCGGAGAGCTTGCTGGGACGTCCCAGAGCCTTTCTGGGATGTCCCAGAATCACGCTGGGAAAGGAAATTATCTTGCTGGGACGTCCCAGCGCTTCGCTGGGAAAGGCGGAAGTCATCCCGGTTTATACCAGCGCAGTAATTAATTGCTTTGTTAATGAACAGGTGTTTCCCAGGCTTGCGCTGGTATTCCGTATTTTTTAGAAAGCCCGGGAAGTGGGCTCTTCGCAGCTATTTTGTCGTGTATTTGCTCAAATAGATAATTTAAGGAGCTAAAAATTATGACTTCTAAACTGTCTCTCCCTTGCCGGTAAATTGAAATTTTTCGGACTGGCCTCAGAAGCATTCCCGGGCACGTGTGGGATCGTGATGAACTGCGTTTATTTTTATGTGTACCTTTTGAAGGCTACGGGTGGTGGGCTCTTCGCAGTTTTTGTCTTCTGAGCTATTACTAAAAAATAAATTCCTGCTAACTGAAAATTTAAACTCCTGTCGAATTGACTAGCTACCGGGAAGAATGGAGCATCTTCTTTACCGGGATCCCTGAGATATATTGGTGCAAATCAGGGAAGAGTCAGCAGATCACTTAAGGAAGGTTAGAGAATATGGATTATCTTTCCTGTGTAAAAACAGCTGTTATGCATTTTGATTCCAAAAAGTTTAAGGGATTGTATCAATGGATCATGGCCTGGGTTTTCTCGGTAGGCTTGTTGGTTTACCTGGGAACTTATAATTCGCTCGACGATTCGAGAGTTTATAGCCAACTTCAAAAAGATCGACCTGTTCAGCTGATAATTGAGCAGCTTAACAATGTTGGTAACCGCGATAAATTTCCGCTGTTAATGGCAGTTGGGCGGGTTGTTGGTGAAGAAAGGAAATACGAATTCCGTGTGAGCCGGGGAGAATTTGAAAGCCTCACGGTTGGAGAAACAACGACTGCCTTTGAGACCACCGATCAGCAAACGGTGATGACGGCTTATGCGATCGACAACCTCAAACCGTTTGTGTCCTTCTTTGGGCGACAACTTTCCGTTTATGTATTTGCCGAAGCGCTGTTGGCTTTAGGCCTATTTGTGGTCTTAGGCTTTGCCAGCCGAACTATTTTCCGGGTGTTTGTTGGGAAAGTTTGAGGATTAATTGTTCAATAGGCTCATGCGAATAACAGGTTTGGATTTCCTCGATATAATCAAATTCATACCATGAATAATCATCGCAATATCGGTGAAAACGAAACTTCCGAATACCAACCTTTTCAGGATAGAAGAATTCTGTGTCGATTAATGAACTTCTTATTTGTTCCGAAATCTCTTCACATGTAAAATGATTAGGATTCGAGAAAACCTTATGGCCGAATTTCTTGTAGTTTCCCGAATCCCGATAGAGGTAGTGAAAGCGGATTCCTTTTGCCATAGTCTTTTGAAAACAAAGTAAGGGTAGAGGAAGGTATTTGTCAACGGACTATGCGTCACATTTTATTGGAATCCAAATCTTTTTCTATGTCCCTCAAGTCGTGTAATGGAAGGATAAAACCTATTATCTTGAGGTAAGATAATTTCTTTGTTTTCGTATTGCCGGATTCCCGCATTTGGATTGAAATCTCTTAGTTTAGGATGAATAATTACTTTGTATTGATTGGAGATGGCGATCAAGCCTCTATCAAAAGCTCGATGAAGTGTCGGTGAAATTGCTATTCCATTTCTGATAGAATCGTTTAAGCTTTCGGCAAATGGAGCTATGTGGCAGGCATCAACCAGTGGGCGGTTGCTTGCATCTGTAACTTTCAATCCAGAAATGGAACATTGGTTATCGTATATTTCCAAGATGGTTTTGCGAAAGACAGAACTTCTCAAAATAGCAAATTCTTCTCTCGTTTCACGGGTGTGCTCTTCGATCTGCCTTTTCACAAGACGAGCAAAGTTCTGTTCGGGCTCGTAAAGAATCTGTTCCTTTATTTGTTGAGTGTAGCTCGATTTTTCTTCTGGGTTCAAGGGCGAATTAATTCCGAAGTAATGGCAAAGAATTTCACGTCTTAATGCTTCGCGTTGCAGGCTGTTAGAAAATGCAATATACATTTCTTCAGACAATTGTGCGGCCATTACGGTTTCGTTCAAGGCTTTAAAACTCTTAATGGAATTACTATTACTTGTAGGAATCTCCTTGCCCGGTAGCGTGATCAATTGCCAAAACTTGCCTTTCTCGTTTTTTAGGTGAAAGAAAGGTAATGCAAATGTTGGTGAGTGTGGTGTTTTAACCAGTAGGCACCAATTATCATGAAATCGTTGAAGCAATTCATCGGTAATCTCAATCCAATTTTCGGTAATTTCTCTGGCTTCAAATGAGTCAAGGACTGAAAGCAGTAGAACTGGTTTGTGGGGAGCCTTGCCGTATTTGGTAATTCCCTGTTTTAAGGAGTGTATATGTTTTATCGCTTGATTCATATAATTTCAAATCCGATTGATCTTAAATACTCAAAGGTCTCGTCATAAAACTCAGGTAGTCTAGTTGGATCTTCTTGGTCGCCTTGGGGAACTACGATAACCATACCTTGACGAGCTCGTGTAAGTAAAACGCGGTAAGCATTCTTTAGATAAAGCTTTCGATCTTCTTTATTAATGTTCTGCCACTTGTTGCCCTTGAATGATTTGTAATCCCAATTACCATTAGAGTACCTAAAGTCTCCATCCCAAGCTACGCAGGCCCAATCTAACTCCAGCCCTTGTACATGGAACTCAGTCGCTACATCTTCAAGGTAGTACGATGAGCGGATATCGTCTTTACCGTTGAGGAACCAATTGACGGGATCGATCGGAGATTTGACATCAATTGCATATGGCTTCAATCGCTGAGCTTGCGAAGAAACGACAATTCCGAAACGTTCGCTTCCCCGAGCCTTTTCTTTGAGCCATTGCTTAGCTTGGCCGAAATCTCGACACAGAACGATCGGATATTTTAAGTTCAATTCTGCCAAAATTGTTTGTGCTTGCGCGAGGTTGATGTCTAAGATATTTTTGATTAACAGAGATACATTTTCGGCTCGAAACGATCGCATCGATACCGACAAATGGAGTGAGTCAGAGTGAAAAACATTGTTTCGATGATTGATCTGCTTTAGTATTTGTTCTGTATTGTATTCGCTATCGGTTAAGCGAGTCGACATGTAAATTCTCCAGTCAGGAAAGGATCGCTCAAGTGCTTCGATCCATTCAGAAATACCTGCTTCCCCGGTATTGATCTCTTGTCCTCCGCCTACTAAGCACACAACAACAGCCCAATCTGGATGCCGATCAAGGCAGGAGATTAAGAACTCGGGTTCGGACATATTGAAGTCTGGCTTTCCCTTCTTTTGCCGCATAAAATTGCTGGTTTGTTCTAAGGTCCAGGCACGTTGTGCTTCATCGAAAAGGGTTACATGCTCAATTGGAGGAGAACTGTCGCGCAAGCCTTCATCTCTGAAGTGGTGTACGTTCTGAATGAATGCCTGTACTTCGCTACTTGCAACTTTCTTGGTCAGTTTTTCGCCCTTCGCTTTGGCTTGTTTGACTTTGTCTCTAGCTAAAGCTTCCTGTAATATTTTTACTAGAGGCCCATTGCCAGATAGGAACACACTATATAAGTCGCTTTCCTTGTCAAAGTGTGTGGTTGCAATGTTTAACCCAACTAAGGTTTTTCCTGCACCGGGTACTCCGGTAACAAAGCAAATCGCCTTTTCCGAATTTTCCTTTGACTGTTTGATAATTTCCGAGACTTCGCTGGATGTTTGGCTAAGGTTGATCGCACTGGCATCACTTCGCGAAATATTCTCAACGGAGTGATTATTATAAAGAGAAGTAGCTGCTTCAATAATGGTGGGAGTCGGTTGATAGCGTCCTTGGTCCCAATCTATAATATTGATTTGTGCCTGTCCGTTCTGGAAAAGCAAGGCATTATTGATGATATGCAACAGATCCCTCGAGTTCGATTTTACTGGATCGAATAGATTGTCACCTTGCTTTGATGTTGAAAGAAATAGGTCGGACTGTTTAGCTTTTGTTGCAAGCAATACCGGAACAATTGTTTTATCGTGACTGGTTTCATGAAAGTTTTTCAAATCAAGTGCATAGTCCCAAACTTGGTCAATAGCATGTGTTGGGTAATCTTTTTCACCAACCTTGAATTCAATAACGAAAATAATAGACTTGATGACGAGTAGTACATCGATTCTCTTTCCCATCCGAGGGATGGCATATTCAAAATAAATTGAACCAGAATGTCCATTTAATATGCTTTGGAGGTATTCGATTTGGAATTTCCATGCATCCTTTTGAGTTTGTTCTGTTGCAAACTCGTTATTGTCGGCTAAAGTTCCCAGTATTTCGGTTGGTGAAGAGGAATTAAATTTGTCAATCGTACTCGAAAAGTAGGCTCGGTTCATTGAGTTGATTTTTGATAATCAAATATCAAAAAAATATAGAATAAAACATAACTGACATTTATTGTTTCATATTATAGCTGCGCGTTTGCTTATCGTGTACATCAACCATGCTTTAAAGTTAGGGAAAGCGGGGCGTAGTAAAAAGGAAAAGCTCCGGCTTTGTTTCCGGAGCTTTTGGTTGGGTGTTGTCTTGTTTATCCCGGCTTGCCAGGCTGTTCGTTCTTCGCTTTGGCTTATTTAATTCGTGAACTGTTGATTGGTGTATCGGCGGTGGCCCATACTTCGGCCAGTTGGTTGCCGATGGCTTCGGCGTTTTGTGTATCGCCCAGGCCTTGGTAGGCCAGCTTCATGCCTTGTAGTGCCCATCCGTTTCGGGGATAGGTTTTCAGGTCGGTTTGGTAGGTTGCCAGGGCATCGGTGTAGTGGCCGGCTTCAATCTGTACGGCTCCCAGGTT
>NZ_JBZQJF010000276.1:0-1529 GCF_059905295.1 Mangrovibacterium sp. | reverse complement strand
GATAGGGAAGGATAAGCTTTTGTTTAATAAAATCCCAGATTACCCGGGTCATCTCATCACCGTCGAGTTCTACGACCGGATTTTGTACCTTAATTTTTTGCATGGTCTACTTAATTAATTTACTGGTTATTTAATTTTTGAACTTCTCGCAGAGTCGCAAAGACGCAAAGAATTAAACTTTGCGGCTTAGCGACTTGGCGAGAAATTTTATGCGTTTTGTTGTTTGATCAGGTTTAATGCTGATCCTGCCTTAAACCACTCAATCTGTTGCTGATTGTAGGTATGATTCACCTTGATCGTATCTTTTGACCCATCGGCGTGCACCGCTTCAACAGTCAGTTGTTTGTCGGGTGCGAAATCAACCAAATCGATAAAGTTGAAAGAATCGTCTTCTTGAATTAGGTCATAGTCTTTTTCATTATCAAAAGTCAATCCCAACATTCCCTGTTTTTTGAGGTTGGTTTCGTGGATACGAGCAAACGATTTAACGATTACCGCTTTTACTCCAAGGTGACGTGGTTCCATGGCTGCGTGCTCACGCGATGATCCTTCACCATAGTTCTGATCGCCGATAACAACTGTTGGAATTCCTTTTTCTTTGTACTGACGCTGAACTTTTGGTACTTCTTCGTATTCTCCAGTCAGTTGGTTTTTCACTTTGTTGGTGTCACCGTTAAAGGCATTCACCGCACCGATCAGCATATTGTTCGAAATGTTATCGAGGTGTCCGCGGTAGCGTAACCATGGACCTGCCATTGAAATGTGGTCTGTAGTACATTTTCCCAATGCTTTGATCAACAGTTTTGCACCGCTAATATTTTCACCGTTCCATGCTGCGAATGGTGTCAGCAATTGCAATCGATTTGAATCGTCGGCTACACTTACAACAACTCCCGAACCATCTTCGGCCGGAGCCTGGAATCCGGGATCTTCAACATCAAATCCTTTTGTTGGAAGTTCGTATCCACTTGGTTCATCCAGTTTTACTTCAACTCCATCTTTGTTGGTCAGGGTGTCGGTAATTGGATTGAAATCCAGTTTTCCCGCAATGGCCAGCGCTGTTACCAGTTCAGGTGATGTAACAAATGCGTGCGTGTTTGGATTACCGTCAGCACGTTTTGAGAAGTTACGGTTAAACGAGTGAACAATGGTGTTCTTCTCTTGTTTGTCGGCTCCTTCGCGTGCCCACTGACCGATACACGGGCCACAAGCATTAGCAAATACTTTTCCGCCAATCTTTTCAAACGTATCGATAAAACCATCACGTTCTATAGTGAATCTTACCTGCTCCGAACCAGGAGTGATGGTAAATTCAGCCTTTGTGATCAATCCTTTTTCTTCGGCTTGTTTGGCAATCGATGCTGCACGCGAAATGTCTTCGTACGAAGAGTTGGTACAGCTACCGATCAGACCTACCGAAACTTCCATTGGCCAACCGTTTTCTTTAGCTACTTTTTTCATTTCAGATACGGGAGTAGCTTTATCCGGCGTAAATGGTCCGTTGATGTGTGGCTCAAGTTTCGAAAGAT
>NZ_JBZQJF010000275.1:0-6250 GCF_059905295.1 Mangrovibacterium sp. | reverse complement strand
CGAAAATTGATTGTTTTTGGTCACAAAATAGGTATGCAAGTGGAGGTTATATGAAAAAAGGTCTAATTTTGCCGGGTGAAATAATCGCGGGACTATTTCATTTTTGTGCTTCATTCAAACTTCTTTTGACAAGAAAAGCTGTGTAAATGGAGCAATTCGTAAATACCTAACAAATTAACTTTTGAATTATAAAAATGGCTGTATTTAGATTCAAAGCGCTGGAAGAGGTACTTTCGCGTAAACCAATTGAAGTTCACAGGGAGCATAACCTGACATCGGATTATTATGCAACAAAGGTTTTTGACCGTCCGAAGATGAAAAAATATTTATCAAGGGAGGCTTATAAAGCTGTTTGT
Organism: Mangrovibacterium sp.; assembly: GCF_059905295.1. Classification (NCBI taxonomy): domain Bacteria; kingdom Pseudomonadati; phylum Bacteroidota; class Bacteroidia; order Marinilabiliales; family Prolixibacteraceae; genus Mangrovibacterium; species Mangrovibacterium sp. The sequence goes on along the minus strand of NZ_JBZQJF010000275.1, from coordinate 5,894 downwards.
GACGCAATTGATAACAGTGCACCAATCGACCGGAAAATGGCCGATCAGGTAGCTCAGGGAATGAAGGCCTGGGCGACTGAGAATGGTGCTACACACTATACTCACTGGTTCCATCCATTGACAGATGGAACGGCGGAAAAGCACGATGCTTTTATTATTCATGGAGAAGATGGTGGTGTTGTTGAAGCATTCTCCGGTAAGTTGCTTTCGCAGCAGGAGCCCGATGCTTCTTCTTTCCCGAGTGGCGGAATCCGTCAAACGTTTGAAGCTCGTGGCTATACGGCCTGGGATGCTTCATCGCCGGCTTTCATTGTGGATGGAACGCTTTGTATTCCTACCGTATTTATTTCATATACAGGCGAGGCTCTGGACTATAAAACACCGTTCCTGCGTGCTTTGTCAGCAGTGGATAAAGCAGCAACCGAAGTTTGTCAATATTTCGATAAGACAGTGACCGAGGTTCAGGCAAATCTGGGTTGGGAACAGGAGTACTTCCTGATTGATGAAGCCTTGTATATGGCTCGTCCTGATTTGGTATTGACGGGTCGTACCTTGATGGGGCATGCTTCATCGAAAGATCAACAACTGGACGATCATTACTTCAGCTCTATACCAACGCGGGTTTATCGTTTTATGGAAGACCTGGAGAATGAAGCTTATAAACTCGGCATTCCGGTAAAAACCCGGCATAACGAGGTTGCTCCTAACCAGTTTGAGGTTGCTCCTATTTTCGAGGAGGCTAACCTTGCGAATGACCACAACCAGCTTCTGATGGACATTATGAAGAAAATTGCCCGTCGTCATAAGTTTATGGTGTTGTTTCACGAAAAGCCTTTCGCCGGTGTAAACGGTTCGGGTAAACACAATAACTGGTCGCTGGTGACTGATACAGGTGTTAACTTATACTCACCAGGGAAAAATCCGAAAACGAATTTGCAGTTTTTGACTTTTGTGGTAAATACGCTGAAAGCAGTTTATGACAATCAGGATATGATTCGGGCCAGCATCATTTCGGCCGGAAATGCACATCGATTAGGAGCGAATGAAGCACCACCGGCAATTTTGTCGGTTTTTCTGGGATCGGAAGTAAGTAAAATGCTTGATTTGATGGAAGAGGCAGTGGTGGAGCGGAAGATGACACCCGATGAGAAAACGGCCTTAAAATTGAATATTGGACGTATTCCGGAAATCATATTAGACACGACTGACCGGAATCGTACATCGCCTTTTGCATTTACGGGAAACCGATTTGAGTTACGGGCTGTTGGTTCTTCGGCTAACTGTGCCGCTTCAATGATTGCCCTGAACACCGCTTTGGCAGCACAGCTGAAAAATTTTAAAACCGAGGTGGATGCCTTGGTCGAAAAGAATGTTAAGAAAGATGAGGCTATCTTCCAGGTTCTGAAACGTCTGATAATAGAAACCAAACCGATTAGGTTTGATGGAAATGGTTACAGTGAAGAGTGGATTAAAGAAGCCAAGAAGCGCGGTTTGACAAATGTGACGAGCGTTCCTGAAGCTGTTTCTGCGTATTCGCGCCCTGATGTCGTTAAGCTTTTTTCTTCGGTTGAGGTCTTAAATCAGAATGAACTGGAGAGCCGTGCTGAAGTGGAGTATGAAAAGTATACCATGAAAGTTCAGATTGAGGCGCGCGTCTTGGGTGACTTGGCAATCAACCATATTGTCCCGATTGCTGTGCAATATCAAACGAGCCTGATGGACAACGTGAAGCGTCTGAAGGATATCTTCCCTGCTGAAGAATTTGATACGCTTGCTGAAGGGCGTCTGGAGCTTATTCGTGAAATCGGAGGGCATATCTCTACAATCAAGTTGAGAGTGAAGGATATGGTTGAGGCTCGCAAAAAAGCGAATGTGATTGAAGGGGCTGAAGCAAAAGCAAAAGCTTATGAGAAAACCGTATTCCCATTCCTGGATGAGATCCGTTATCACATCGATAAACTGGAGTTGGCGGTTGATAATGAGTTATGGCCTTTGCCCAAATACCGTGAGCTTTTGTTTGTGAAATAGAACTTTCACGATCAGATATAAAAAGAGGTTTGCATCATCGTGCAAACCTCTTTTCTTTTGCGGGTAATCAGTTATTTCCCTGCCTCATTACAGCTCATCGTGTTATGTTTGTTCGTACAGAAGATATTTGTACTTGTCATAAAATCGCGCGAAAGCTTAACATGTTTAGCCTAATATCTGTAACTTTGAGCAAGTGGGTTGAAGGGTAAAATAAAGCATTTTCAATATTTAAAATAGTATTCAATATGAAGACTTGTAGTTTGTTGTTCGCTGCAGTTGGCTTGGCCCTGTTGGTCGCCTGCCAGCCGCAGTCGTCAAAAATCGATGAGGGCCCGGATGCGTTGGCTGCTCATATTGACACGACTGTTCGTCCGGGGGACGACTTTTTCAGCTATGCCAATGGAAAGTGGTTTAAGGAAAACCCTATTCCGGCCAGTGAGACTTACAATGGGATCTTCCAGATTATCCAGGACACGGTTAATGCACAGGTTCGTAATATTTGTGAGTCGGCAGCTGCGCTGAAGGATGCGGAGGCGGGAACCGCCAAGCAGAAAATCGGCGACTTGTTCAATACAGGTATGGACAGCGTAAGCCTTAATGCAGCCGGTATTGATCCGGTGAAAAAGTACCTGGACCAGATTGATGCCATTACCGATCTGAATGGCCTGGCTCGTGAAGCAGCTTTTGTGCATCTGACTGCAGCCTCGCCGATGCTGGGCATTTATGTAGGCCAGGATGATAAAAACAGTGCCAAGAATGCGGTTTGTATTTCGCAGGGCGGACTAAGCCTGCCCGATCGCGAGTATTATTTTGCCACCGACGAGCGTGCCAAACATGTGCGTGCTGCTTTTGTCGACTTTCTCGACAGCATGTTTGTAATTATGGGTTACCCGGCTGATCGGGCATCCGAATCGGCCAAGGCGGTGATGAAGCTGGAAACCGATCTGGCCCGTGTATCTCGGAAAACAGAGGATACCCGAGATCCTTTGAAAAACTATAACAAAATTACCTACGATGCCCTGGCGGCTTCAACACCGAATTTCGATTGGAAAACCTTCACTTCGGGCCTGGGGTTTGGTGCTATCGATACGGTCATTGTTGGTCAGCCTGAATTCCTGGCGGCTCTGAACGGGTATCTGAAGAGTTATCCCCTTTCGGTTTGGAAAGATTACCTGAAGCTGCATCTGTTGGATGGACTCAGCAATTGCCTCGACGATCATACCTACATGACTTCTTTCAACTTTTACGGGAAAACTTTGCGCGGGATAGAAGAACCTCGTCCGCGCTGGAAACGGGTGGTCGGTGCTACCAATAGCGTTTTGGGCGATTTGATTGGCCAGGTTTATGTGTCCGATTATTTGCCGAAGGGTACCAAAGAGAAATTGCTCGAGATAGGTAATTCCATCAAAACGGTTTATGCCGAGCGGATTAAACAGCTCGACTGGATGAGCGAAACGACCAAGGAAAAAGCTTTGCACAAGCTGGATGGTATGATTATGAAAGTGGGCTACCCGGATCAATGGAAGGATTTGAGCAGCCTGGAGATTAACCGTTCTTCGTATGTACACAATATGATGAATGCATCCGAATGGTACACCCGCTACAATGTTTCGAAATACGGTAAGCCTGTCGACCGGAAAGAATGGGGCATGCAGCCGCAAACTTATAATGCATACTACAACCCCTCGAATAATGAAATCGTAGTGCCGGGCTGTAATATCATGGTGCCGGGCTACGAGCGTAAAATGGCCGACGATGCGATCCTCTATGCAATTATCGGAGGTTCAACTTTTGGTCACGAAATGACACACGGTTTCGACGATCAGGGGAGTAAATACGATGAGAAAGGAAACCTGAATAACTGGTGGACCGCTCAGGACAGCATCCGGTTCTACAGCAAAACAAAGATGATTGTTGACCAGTTTGACGGTTATATTGCTGTGGACAGCCTGCATATCAACGGTGAAATGACACAGGGTGAAAACATTGCCGATCTGGGTGGTATTATGATGGGTTACCAGGCTTTTCAGCAAACAGCTCAGTATAAAAACAAGGTGATGATTGCCGGTCTTTCACCGGATCAACGTTTCTTTCTGGGCTATGCTATGGCCTGGATGCTGAATATGCGCCCCGAAGCAGTGGCTAACCAGGTTCGGAGTGATGTGCACTCGCCGGCTAAGTTCCGCGTTAACGGACCTTTGGCTGATATGACCCCGTTCTACAAAACATTTAATGTGCAGGAAGGCGATGCCATGTGGCGTCCGGATAGCTTGCGCGTGAAAATCTGGTAAGACCAGGATTGAGTCGTTTGCGTCCTATAACATACAAAAGGCTGCAGGTATTCGCCCGTAGCCTTTTTTGCTTGGTCTTCAGAATGCAGAAAATAATACCCTTGAATACTTTAACTTTAAAAATTGCGTTTGTCCTAAACGGATAGAAACTAGTATTTTTAGCGATAAATCATCGACTACATGAATCGACCTTTATTTTCCCGTTTTTTGAGCCTTGTTGTTCTGATCCTGGTGTGTGCCTGTACATCGCAAAAAATGTATAATTCAGGTATTTCATCGGTCGAAAGGGGAGAATACTATCAATCGGCCGAGAAGCTCCGAAAAGTTTACCGCAAGGATAATAATCCACAACATCGTATGGAAATGGCCTATCAGTTAGCGCAGGCTTACCATAAACTCGGCGATTACGGTAGGGCGGCTATCTGGTATCGAAATGCAATCCGCCGAGATTATCCGGATAAAAAAGTAATTTTCTATTGTGCCGAATGTTTGAGAGCCTATCAGAACTTCGAGGATGCAAAGCTTTATTATCAACAATATCTGGAGCTGTTTCCGGATGACGTGCGTGCTAAGGAGGGATTGGAAGCTTGTGATTATATTCCTGAATGGGAGAAGAACCCCAGCCGATACATTGTTACACCTGTTCGCGAGTTAAGTTCCAAGTACAGTGATTATGGCCCGGCCTATGTTGGAGGACGCGATAATGAAGTGATTTTTTCGTCGATGCGTGAAAGCGATAATACCGGCAAGCAGAAGAGTGCTATTACCGGTGAGCATTTTGGGGATTTGTTTCGTTCTGAGTTTCTGCTGCAAAAGCAGAAGTGGTCGGAACCCGAATTGCTGGATGAAACAAGATTGATTGATAGTGAAGATGATGAAGGAGCACCTGCCATTTCGCCCAACGGTGATTTGATGGTTTTTACACGATGTCGCTACGATAAAACAAAAGATATGGGTGCCAGCCTTTTTGCTACCCGAATGTCGCGTGGAAATTGGTCCGAGCCGATGTTGATTCCTTTGGTTGGCGATAGCCTGATTGCTGCCCACCCAGCCTTTTCACCCGATGGGAATACGCTTTATTTTGCCTCAAATAAAAGAGGTGGTTTGGGCGGTACCGATATTTGGATGGCCACCCGGGAAGGAAATTCTTTTGGAAGTCCTGTTAATCTGGGTAAGGAAATTAACACGCCGGGTAATGAGGTTTTTCCCTCTATGGACTATGAAGGAAACCTCTATTTTTCATCTGATTATTGGCCGGGAATGGGAGGCTTGGATATTTTTAAAGCGACGAAAGGCGATGATGGACATTGGACCGTTGAAAATTTAAAGGTTCCGGTGAACTCTTCAGGCGACGACTTTGGGATGACCTTTATTAACGAAGCAAATCCACACGGTTTATTTGCCTCGAATCGAAAAGGATCCCGTAGTGATGATATTTACTCGTTTTACTTACCTCCGAAAGTATATCGTATTACGGGGGAGATTTATGATAAGGAAACCGGAGCCCGCATCGATGGAGCTCGTGTTCGTGTTATTGCAACCGACGGAACAAATCTTCGAATGCGTGCCAATGAT
>NZ_JBZQJF010000274.1:0-39722 GCF_059905295.1 Mangrovibacterium sp. | reverse complement strand
TTTATTCGACGGTATGAGCCGTAAAAACGAGATTCGCGAATACAGTTCGATGAAGGAAAGCATTAGTCTTATGAAAGAGCAGGCTGTACAGGATATTCGGATTTTGGTACGCAAGCATTACCAGGAATTGGAAAAACATGCCGAGCAGGTTACCGCACTGGAAAAAGATGTGGCTTTTGCCGGGGAACTGCTACGGGTTCGTGAAAAAGCCTTTGTTGAAGGCTTTGGAAAGTCTGCCGATGTTGTTGATGCCAATCTCTACCTTTCGGCAATTCGGCTAAAAAGACTGCAAGCCCTTTACGAATATGATGTCACACTGGCATCCTTGCTCGAAACCTGTGGCGAGAGTTCCCGGTTCGATACTTATATTCCTGAAAATTAACCAAACAAGATTGAAAAAATAAGCACGATATGAAGAAGAAGCAAAACTCAAATATGCTGATTGCCGCGATTTTGATTGCGGTGGTGGTTGCTTTGGCATTCTGGTTTATGTTGAAGCCCAAAGTTTATTACATACAAGGCCAGGTTGAAGCAAAACAAGTACGGGTATCGCCTGAAATTCCAGGAAAAGTACTGAAATTGCTCGTTGAAGAAGGAGATGCAGTTAAGCCTGGACAACTACTGGCAGTGATGAAAACCACAACAATTGATGCCAAACTACAACAGGCACAAGCAGCTCATGAGGCAGCATTAGCTCAACTGGAAAAAGCGGATGCCGGAGCTCGTACTGAGCAGGTGTCGGCTGCATATAACATATGGCAACAAGCCGAAGCAGCTTCGGATCTGGCCAATAAAACCTACGAGCGGGTAACTAATTTGTACAACGAAAAAGTATTGCCGGAGCAGAAGCGAGACGAAGCTTACACGCAGAAAATAGCCCTTCGAAAACAGGCAGATGCAGCCAAGGCAAATTACGAAATGGCTAAAAACGGCGCTCGACTGGAGGATAAGAAAGCTGCAGCAGCTTTAGTACAGCAAGCCCAGGGAGCAGTAAATGAGGTTGAAAGTTATAAGAATGAAGCTCAAGTTGTGGCTCCGGTTGCAGGCGAGGTTCAGGAAGTTATTCCCGAGGCCGGAGAATTGGTGAATGCGGGTTATCCCATCGTGAATATTGTCGACTTAAACGATGTTTGGGTTATTTTGAATATTCGGGAGGATTATATGAATAACTTCCGAAAAGGAGAGAAATTTCAGGGGACAGTTCCGGCTTTGGGTAACCAGAAGGTTCAGTTCGAAGTTCGTAATATCGCCCCTTTGGCTGATTTTGCAACCTGGACAGCAACCCGGGCGCAAGGCGACTTCGATCGTCGAACATTTCAAATCAAAGCTTATCCGGTAAATCAGGTCGACGGTCTTCGTCCCGGGATGAGTGTGCTTGTTGAACAATCGACCATGGACTAAAATCCGGCATATGAATAACGGGTTTGTAAGGGTATTTTACACGGAATGGAAGAAATTCTTCCGCACACCTCGACTAATGGTTTGGGTGCTGGCTGTGCCATTGCTTATTTTCTTCTTTTTCGGTGCTTTATTTCAGAATGGTGTTCCTCGTGACTTACCTGTCAATGTGGTCGATTACGATAATTCAGCCTTGTCGAGACAACTGTTGCGCTTTGTTGATGCATCACCGATAATGACTATTACGCAGCATTGTACAAATGAAGCTGAAGCACAACGGGCTTTGCGTCGTTCCGATGTATTTGCCACGGTTGTCATTCCATCCGATTTTGAAAAGGCTATCTACCAAGGGAAGAGTCCGAAAGCAATATGCTATGAAAACGGGCAGTTCATCCTGCCTGCAGGCTTAATACAGAGTGCGTTTATGACCACTGTCGGAACTTTCTCGGCAGGTATAAAGTTGGATAAACGACAGAAACAGGGACAAACATACGGACAGGCATTCAGCGATATCAGTAACTTGCAAATTGATAAACACATTTTGTATAATCCTTACATGAACTACAGCTATTATCTGAACCTGGCGATGCTTCCGATGATGTTTCAAATCGTGGTCATGGTTGTTTCAGCTTATGTGCTCGGTTTGGTGATGAAACGTAGGAAGGCTGAGAAGCTTTACCAATTGGGTAATGAGCATGTGTGGTCGGTCCTGGCCGGTAAGTTGTTGCCTTATACCTTGCTCTTCCTGTTTATGGGCTGGTTTATGAATGTTTTTCTCTTCTATTCGATTGGAGTTCCAATGCGAGGATCGGTTATTAATATTTTATTGGTGACAACATTAATGATCCTGGCTTATCAAGCGATGGCGGTGTTTTTTGTGTCGTTTTCTAAAAATCTGAGGTCAGCGCTGACTTTCGGAGGGGGATTTTCGGCCCTGGCATTTTCTTTTTCAGGCTATACCTTCCCGGCTGACGGCATTCCTAAATCGATGGTTCTTCTCGGGCAGGTATTCCCCTATACACACTTTATGAAAGCCTATGTTAATATTGCGATTAAGGGGCTGCCACTGGTAAATTCTGCAGGTTGGCTGGTGGCGCTGCTGGGTTTTGTTGTTATTGGGCTTTTATCGGTGCCTAAATTTTCAAAATTGCTAAAGAATAATGGATATGAACCGGAATACTGATCATAGACAAATAGGCGTTTGTGCAAAGTTGTGGTATGCATTGAAAAATGAGTACCGATTTCTGTTCCGCGATGTGGCAGTGGTCTTCTCCATGTTGTTCATTGCCATTGTCATCTCTTTCGTTTACACCTATATTTATTCCAATCAGGTGCTAAGCGGACTTCCGGTTGCAGTGGTCGATCACGACCAGACAACCGAAAGCCGAATGTTGACCCGGATGTTGGATGCAACACCACAGGTTGATGCTTCTTTTGTGGTAGCCAACTTTAGCGATGCTGAAACTTTATTTGATGAAGGAAAGGCAAAAGGAATTGTTGTTATCCCAAATCATTTCGGACGGGACTTGAACCGGCAGGATCAACCTTCTGTTTCTGTTTTTGCCGATGCCTCTTATATCTTGTACTATAAGCAGGTTTATAAGGCCATGTCGTTGGTAACGGCTTATATGAATGCAGGTATCGAACTTAGTAAGTTAAAAGCGAAAGGAAAAGCTGAATCGGAAGCCTTGCAAAATGTCAGTCCGATACAAACGAAAATTGTTGGATTGTTTAATCCGGATTCGGGCTATGCCATTTTCGTCATGCCCGCTGTTTTCCTGGTGATAATACAAACCACGATGCTAACCGGAATCGGATTGTTGGGAGGAACTTTTAGGGAACAAAAGCGTTTTGTCAATTTGCATACCGAGGTGAATGGGATCTGGGATGCCATTGCAATTGTTCTAGGAAAAGCTATTGCCTACACATCAGTCGGCCTTTTCGTTTTTACAATAATTGTTGGAATGGTACTTCCCTTATTCGATATGCCCCAGCGCGGAAGTATTCCGGATTTGTACTTGTTTATTCTGCCATACCTGTTGACAATTTCATTTTTAGGAATTACGCTAAATCGGTTTTTTCGCCATCGGGAAGATGCTGTTATGACCATTATCTTTACATCGATTCCTGTACTTCTGCTTTGCGGTGTGTCCTGGCCTGTAGCCGAGATTCCATCCTTTTTGGCCGGTTTAGCACAATTGATTCCGTCCAGTGTAGCAACCAAAGGCTTTGTGGCAATCAGTCAGGCTGGTAGCCGACTTGGTGAAGTAAATGATGTTTGGCTCCATGTTTGGATTCTATGTGCCTTTTATTTTATTCTTTCCATATTCACAATGAGAAGATTGCTGAAGAAAGTGACTGTGTGATCAATCCCTGTTGGCAGCCCGATCTTTGGAGTTTTTTTGTTTGAATAGAAGCCTTGGTTTTTCGAAATCAAGGCTTTTTATCGATCCTTATTTTTATACTTATAGGCGGCGATGATGGTTTGAAGCATCATCAATAAAGCGGTTAGAATTCTCCGTACCAGCTTGTTGGTTAACAGGGAACCGATCTTTTCGAAAAATCGGGGGTACTTCTGAAGTACCCCTCCTCACCTCAAAGGTGACTCGAGTCAGCTCTGAACCAACTTGAGTGAGCAAAATGGTGACTCTCGTTGGCTCTGAACAGACTCGAGTGAGCAAAATGGTAACTGCAGTAGGTTCGGAGCTAACTCGAATGAGTAAAAAAACGACTTCAGTTAGTTCCGAATCGACACGAGTCTGTAAAGAGCTAACTGTAGTTAGTTACGAGGTGGATAATCCAAACAATTCATTGGAACAGTATCCGTTGGTTTAATAACGTGGGTATTTATTTCGGCAGAGACTGTTTTATTGGCTTTGCCTTTGTCTAAAATGAAAATATCTCCGGGTGGTTGTGGGTTTCAGATCCTTTTTTACATTCTGATTTTCGTATCGACCGATGGTGTTTCGGGTTTCTCATGCATCCTTGATGGAACGGCTTTTTTTAGCACCTCCAATAAAGCTTTTGCATTTCTTTTGAGACCTGTTGTTTGTAAATAAGCAGCGCTGATTTCGCGGGTAGGCACAGGTGCTTCAAGATCCTTGATCATATTTTCAAATTCGGCCGGTATGTTACTGGTCGCCAGTTCCGGTACAAAGGTCATTCCGCCCTGGTTTTCGACAATCCGTTTCAGCGATTCAATGGAGTTGGAGGCGTATTGAAAAGGAAGCTCTGAGTTGTTCAAATCCTGTACCTGGCAAACCGAATTTACCTGGTTTTGAAAACAGTTGCCCTCGTGCAAATACCAAAGTTGGTCTAAGCTCAATTGATCCAACTCAATTTTATCTGCTTTATAAAGCGGGTGTTTTTCTGAAATATACAAGAAAAAGCGTTCATAAAAAAGAGGCATAAATCCAATGTTTTTGGCTTTTAGAGGGGTAGCGATAATTCCCAAATCGAGTTTGTTATGAGCCAGTTGGTCAATAATACTCTCGCTATTCAACTCTTCAATGTGCAGTTTTATTCCGGGGTACTGTTTTGTCATTTCATCGATAAATAGCGGAACAAGATAGGGTGAAAGCGTTGGAATAATCCCAATTCGTAATTTCCCTTCTACCTGTCCTTCCATATCCAAGCTCAATTGCTCCAGATCTTCGACCAACTGCACTATTTGTAATGCTTTTTCATAAAAGACTTCTCCTTCCCGGGTCAATGCCATCGGTTTCTTGGTTCGTTCAAACATCTTAAACTCGTATTCTTCCTCCAATTTCTGCATTTGTAGGCTTAACGCGGGCTGACTGATTTGCAATGTTTTTGCAGCTTTCGAGAAATTCTGAGATCGAACAAGTTCGATGAGATATTTTAACTGATTGAATTTCATTTGTTATAAGGTTAGCTAATAGAAGTATAAAAATAATAAATAATGCTTATTCTATATTTGTATTAACAAAAAACAAGGAAACATTAACATTTAAAATTTTAGAACATGAAAACACAAGTTAAAAACAACACCGTAAACGAAGTAATTGTAAACGAGTTGAATCAATTCTTAGCAGACCTGCAAATTCACTATCAGAATCTGAGAGCGTTTCACTGGAATGTGAAAGGAAATATGTTTTTTGTATTGCATGAGAAATTTGAAGAGTATTACACTGAAACTGCAGATGTAATTGACGAAGTTGCAGAGCGTATTTTGATGATTGGTGGCAAACCTTTGCATTCGTTTTCCGATTATTTGGTTCACGCTTCGCTTGAAGAAATTAAAGATGTTACGGATGGCATAACAGCTGTTGAACATGTTGTTGACCAGTCGGTAACACTTCTAGTACAGATGAGTAAAATTCAGGCTGATGCGGCTGATCGTGGAGATGAAGCTACCAATGCTATGTTTAGCGAATTAATTAGCAATACCGAGAAAAAATGTTGGATGCTACGTACATTTCTGGCGTAACCAAATTGCATAAAATGAAAAAGGGATCCAATGGGTCCCTTTTTTCGATTCTATATTTGGTTAGTGAATGACGTCTATAATTGATTCATCCTCGGTGATTTCACCATCTGAGATGGTAATTGCAGTTTCGATAATCGCTAAATGAGAATAGGCTTGTGGAAAATTCCCGAGCATGCGCTTGGTTTGAAAATCCAAATCCTCGCTAAACAGTCCAAGGTGATTGGAGTAGCCTAGCAATGTTTTAAATTTTTGGATAGCTTCTTCTCTTCGGCCAATTTTGTATAAGCTTTTGATAAGCCAGAAAGAACAAATCGTAAAGGCTGATTTGGGTGTGCCGAAATCGTCCTGGTTTTTGTAGCGGAACATTAATCCGTTATGCTCCAGCTCTTTTTGGATGGCGGTTACCGTATCTACAAATCGCTGATCCTTGGCATCAATAAAACCGTATGACTCCATTAAAAGTACCGAAGCATCTAAATCTTCAGTTCCATAAGCTTGAGTGAACGCTTTTTTATTTTCGGACCAGGCCTTTTGGTGTATGTCTGCCTCAATTTTATCGCGAAGTTTCGTCCAGTTTACAATGCAATAGTGGCGTTTTAGTAGTCCGGCAATTTTCACGGCTCGGTCAATAGCAGCCCAACAAAGCACCTTGCTGAAGGTAAAATGTTTGTTTTCGCTACGTATTTCCCAAATTCCACGGTCGGGCTTTTGCCAGTTGTTTTTGACAACATTAACGATATTCCGGACGATTGTCCAAAGCTCCTCGCTGTGTTCCAGACTGGTTGAATAAAGGTAGAAATGTTGGTAAATAACGTCCAGCAGGATTCCGTAAATGTCATTCTGCTTTTGTTTGTAGGCTGCATTGCCAATACGAACGGGGTGCGAATTTTCGTAGCCTGAAAAATGAGAAAGAATTTGTTCTGTTAATTTCTTTTCACCCTTGATGCCATACATGATTTGCATCTTTTCATCTTTCTCCGGCAAAATATCAATGATGAAGTTGAGGTAGTGACGAGCCATTCGGTAGTGTCCCAATGAAGTCATGTTCTTTACAACCATCGATGCATCACGAATCCAGCAGAAGCGGTAGTCCCAGTTGCGTTCTTCGCCAATTGTTTCGGGGAGCGAAGTGGTAAGGGCCGCTAATATTGCTCCGCTCTTATCAAAACTCAACATTTTTAGTGTTAGGGCACTACGGATAATTTCTTCCTGAAAATGCTTGTAGAATGTTGTTCTCTCCGACCAGTTAAGCCAATAAACTTTTGTTCTTTCCAGCTTTAGTTGTGACCGTCGGACATCCTGGTGAAGCAATTTTTGGTTGTAGCTAATCAGGCAATAACCGTCCTGGGTCAGTTTTACAGGCTTTGAGCCATCGAATATGCTTAGATCAAAATTGGAGTATAGGTACAGTGAATCGTAGGGCCCCTTGGTGGTTGCCGATTTTAAATATTCTTCTTTAATGGTTTGCTTGGTGCCTGGTATGCCATACTCCAGTTTGGGATTGTAGTGCAGATATATTTCCGGATCGCCGACAATGTGTTTAAAGTAACGAATGAGGTCGGGCGGCGTGTAATAGGATTGATTTTGGTCGATTCGGTAGCGGGGCATAAAATCATGAACCTCAAAAACACCATCGAGACAATGGAAACGGGTTACTAAAATATTTGTTCTTGGGATGTAATGCTGACTCGTTCTTTCCAGGTATTTAGGTTGTACCGAAAAAAAGCCACCCCGGTCTTTGTCAAGTATTGACGCAAAGACTGAGGAGGAATTAAACTGCGGCAAACAGAGCCATTCAACTGTTCCTTGTTCTGAAATGAGGGCTGCACTTCTGCAGTTTCCAACAATTCCGTAATTTAAATTATCCATAGTCAATTTTTAGTCCTGTGTTAAAAGCAGCGAGGTGTTGACATTTTGTTAACTCGCCGATTTTGATTAAATTTGAAGCTCACATTCAGCTTATTCGCCGGTGTGAATTGTTTCGATTTTCGAACCTCTCGAATCAATTCTTTCAAATTTAAGCATTATGGTCTGAAGCACCTATTTTTATTCAGATTTAATCAAAATGCTATTTATCTCACCAACATTTTGCAGCCGAATATGTTGAATCATTAGGGCATTACTGATCATTGAAATGATTTAAGATAAAATAAAACAGAGACTTATGAACAGAATTCATATTGTATCCAATCGGTTACCAATAAGTATAAAACAAGATGAAGATGGCTTCTCGTTTACCCCGAGTGTTGGGGGATTGGCAACCGGAATGCGCTCGATTTATAAAGAGTTTGGGGGGCAATGGATTGGTTGGTCCGGTATCCCATCAGATGATTTAGAAGATACTCAAATAGCGCAAATTGATGAAAAGCTTCAGGAAGAAAATTGCCAGGCAGTTCATCTTACCGGCGAAGAAATTAACCTTTACTACGAAGGCTTTAGCAATGATGTTATTTGGCCGCTATTCCATTATTTTACACAACATATTGAGTATAACCCCGATTATTGGGAGGCTTACAAAGCCGTTAATCAAAAATTTGCCGATAAGGTACTGGAGGTCGCTGAGCCCGGAGATACGATTTGGGTACACGATTATCAGTTGCTGCTTGTGCCGCAAATGATTCGCGATAAAATGCCGGATGTAACAATAGGCTTTTTTCTGCATATCCCATTTCCTTCGTTCGAAGTATTTCGGATTCTACCTTGGCGGAAGGAGTTGATTACCGGTATTCTTGGTGCCGATCTAATTGGTTTCCATACCTATGATTACGAGCGACATTTCTTTAGTTCGGTACGTCGATTATTGGGTTACGAGGTATCTTTCAATCAAATTCACGTTGAGAACAGAATTATTCTGGCAGATGCGTTCCCAATGGGGATCGACTATTCCAAGTTTAAGAATATGGCGAGTAAGGTTTTCCGTAAGTCGTTACCCGAAAAATCAGAGTTGCATAAAGAACTTGAGAAGTATTTCCTGATGGCTCCGGATCGTAAATTAATTTTGTCGATCGACAGGCTGGATTATACTAAAGGAATTCCGAACCGGATTCGGGCGTTTGAGTATTTTCTGGAGAAATATCCGGAATATCGCAATCGGGTTACGTTAATAATGCTGGTTGTTCCATCGCGTGCCGAAGTGGAACAATATAAATTATTGAGGAGCGAGATTGACGAACTTGTAGGTCGGATCAATGGACGCTTTGGACGAATCAATTATACGCCGATTTGGTATTTCTACCGATCACTGCCTTTTGAAAGTCTGATTGAGCTCTACAGTTCGTGTGATGTCGCTTTGGTAACTCCTGTTCGCGATGGGATGAACCTGGTGGCGAAAGAATACATTGCTTCACGGATTAACCAAACAGGCGTCATGGTCATCAGTGAGATGGCCGGTGTTGCAAAAGAATTGGGTGAAGCCATCATTATCAACCCGAATAACGAGCCTGAAATTGGTGAAGCACTTTACCAGGCATTAAATATGCCATTGGAAGAGCAACGCGAGCGGATGGGGGCTCTTCAGCAACGAATTAGCCGGTACGATGTATTTAAGTGGGCATCGGAGTTTGTTAAATCCTTGAAGAAAGTAGAGGCTATTCAACAAAACTTCTTAGCTAAAAAGATAACTCCGAATGTGCGGAAAGACTTGGTAGCAAAGTTTAAAGCAGCAACGAAAAGAGCCATTTTTCTGGATTATGACGGAACATTGGTTGGCTTTAAAAATGATCCTCAAGCAGCTAAGCCCGACGAAGAACTTCATGAAATTTTAACGGCCTTAGAAAGCGATCCGAGCAATATGGTAACCATCATTAGCGGACGCGACCGGGATACGCTGGAAAGATGGCTCGGAAATCACAAGGTTAATCTGATAACTGAGCATGGTGTGTGGCTGCGTCGTATCGGTGGCGAATGGGAGATGATTGAAAACCTGAATGCGAATTGGAAACCTTTGATCAGACCATTGCTGGAATCGTATGTCGACCGAACCCCGGGAACCTTTATCGAAGAGAAAAACTACTCCCTGGTATGGCATTTCCGTAAGGCTGAGCCGGAACAAGGAGAGTTGCGTGCCAACGAATTGAAAGACGAGTTGCATACGATGGTTGCCAACCATAACCTCGAAATTATGGAAGGAAATAAGGTGATTGAGGTGAAAGCCGGCGGCATCAACAAAGGGGTTGCAGCCTTACGTTTTCTGAATAATCAGCAGGTGGACAGCATCATTGCTATTGGTGATGACTGGACGGATGAATACATGTTCCGCGAATTACCGGAAACAGCAGTAACCGTAAAAGTCGGGTTGAAAAATACAGCTGCTTCTTATAAAGTAGAGTCTGTAAATTCGGTTCGTACATTGCTGAAATCGCTGATCGAGTAAGCACTTCAAATTAACATAGCATCAAAAGCGGAATCTGTTTCAGACTCCGCTTTTTTCATTAGCTTTGATCGGGAAAGCTTATAACTAGCAATAACAAATTAGAATGACCATGCGAACAATAATCGCTTCAGTTTTATTTTTTTTGATCGGATTTGGCTCAGTGTGTGCGCAAGATTCCATCAATCAATTGGATGGTAGTGGTAAAAAACAAGGTTATTGGCAAAAGATGCAGCCTAACGGAAAGCCACTTTACAAGGGATATTTTAAAGATGATAAGCCGATTGGTGAATGGAAGCGTTATCACGAAAATGGCATTCTAAAAGCTCAGATCAACTATTCGGAAACCTCCGACACGGCAATTGTTAGCTTGTTTGATAATGTAGGAAATAAAGTAGCTCAAGGCTCTTACCTTGGGAAAACAAAGGCCGGGCATTGGGAATATTTTAATAAAGGGAAGAAAGTTTCGGAAGAGAACTATCAAAACGGAAAAAAAAATGGACCGGCCAAGACCTACTATCCATCGGGGGAGTTGTTTGTTGAAACCAATTATATTGATGGTGTGGAAGATGGTGTTTACCGGGCCTTTTATAAATCGGGAAAGGTATATTTCGAAAGCCAGATGAAGAACGGCAAGCGAGACGGCTATTGCCAGATTTTTCACCCAAACGGAGAATTGGAAACAGATGCGCATTACAAGTCCGGAGTTCGCGAGGATACCTGGAAATACTACGATGAAGACGGAAAGTTCAACTACGCTTTGATTTATGAACAAGGATTGATTCAAAATAAGTCGGTTTTAGATAGTGTTGAACAGGTTCGCTACAGTAAGTTGGATGCAAACCGGAATAAGATAGTAGATCCGGAGAAATTCATGCAAGATCCAATGCAATACATGATGCAAACCGGAATTCGTTGATTTTATGCTTCGAAAACGGCTGATAGGATTCGTGTTACTATGCTTACTTTGTACAAGTGTAGTAGAAGCTCAATCGGTCGTTAATTATTATTGGGTTGCCTTTGCCGATAAAGCAGGAACTGAATTTTCTATTGATGCTCCCGAACAATTCTTGTCGGCCAGGGCAATTGAGCGTCGCCGGGCGCAAGGCATTGCCATTGATGAATCTGATCTGCCGGTTTCTACTGTTTATATGGATAGATTGAGGGATCTTGGCGCGACGGTTGGTTTGCAATCGCGTTGGCTAAATGGTTGTACCATTCAGGCGGATTCTGCTTTGGCAGTAAGGATTGACAGCTTGGGCTTTGTAATTCAGGTTCAGCTAACCAAGCCAGGGCTAATTTCGGAATCTTTTCATCAGAAATGGAGTGATGAGCAGAATGCTGCTTCAATTGATACCTCGTTGTATGGAGGTTCGGTTTTCCAGGTTGGCCAATTGAATGGTCAGTATCTGCATAACCAAAACTATAAGGGGGCCGGTATGCAAATTGCTGTTCTGGATGGCGGTTTCTACAAGGTGAATGAATATGCTGCTTTTGCAAATTTGATTGCAGAGTCGCGACTACTTGGAATCCGGGATTTTGTGAGTCCCGGGAATGATATTTTTGGGGAACATTACCATGGGATGAGTGTGCTTTCAACCATGGCCGTGAACGACGAAGGCGAATTGATTGGTACAGCGCCGGAGGCATCCTATTACTTGTTTCGAACCGAAGATGTTTCGTCCGAATTTTTGATTGAGGAGGATAATTGGGTCGCTGCTGCAGAGTATGCTGATTCGCTCGGTGTTGATGTGATTAACTCCTCGCTGGGCTATTCTGAGTTTGACGATTCTACGATGAATCACACATATACCGATATGAACGGGAAAACGACACGTGTGACCCGAGCTGCAAATATAGCTGTACAAAAAGGAATGTTGGTGTGTGCCAGTGCCGGGAATGAGGCTAACGACAGCTGGCGATACATCGTTGCTCCGTCGGACGGCGATATGGTTCTTGGGGTCGGAGCAGTGGGGAAAAACGGAAACTGGGCTTCGTTCAGCTCACTGGGACCGGCTGCCGATGGCGACGTAAAACCAAATGTTGCTGCACTGGGCCGGGGGACTTGCGTTATTAATTCTGCAGGATCAATCGGACAGCTGAATGGCACTTCTTTTTCATCTCCTGTTATGGCCGGCATGGCGGCTTGCTTGTGGCAGGCCAACCCGGATGTTACAGTATTGCAACTGAAAGAAGCTATCGAACACAGCGCTAACCAGTATCTCTCTCCTGATTCGTTGTTGGGATACGGAATACCCAACTTTGAACTTGCCGACCAGTTACTAAAACAAGAGGCTTTAATAGCGATTGATGGTTCTACAATAGAATCGAACTGGACTGTTTACCCAAATCCGGTTACCAACGAATTATACCTGGTGAAAAAGGGGGAAGTAAAAGATCATTTCATCGAATTTCGGTTAATAAATATAGAAGGAGTGCTCGTTTGGCAGCAAAAATTGTCTTCATCAAATGCTGTTTTTAAAACGAACTTAGGTGGTTTGCCATGTGGTTTGTATATTGCCCGTATACAGGATGGAGAAGAACAAATAACGATGAAATTGGTTAAAATAGACCAATAAACGAAAAGAAAATTCAGGAGATGAAAGAGACTCAACTCTCGTTGCTGGAGCTTAATCAGCTGATAAAAGATACATTGGAGGATGCTTTCTCTGGCTTGGTGTGGGTGAAAGCCGAAATCAGTGAGATGACGGTGAACCGTACCGGACATTGTTACCTGGAATTGGTTGAGGTCGACCCTTCAACAAAAAGTGTTTTGGCCAGAGCAAGGGCAACAATTTGGTCGTATAGTTTCCGAATGTTGCGTCCCTATTTTGAAACGACAACCGGGCAGGCTTTTGGGCAGGGCATTAAGGTGCTGGTAAGTGCCAAAGTAGAATATCATCCGGTTTACGGATTGAGCTTAAACATTCGCGATATCGATCCTACTTACACCATGGGAGATATGGCACGCAAACGACGAGAGATTATTCAGCAGCTGCAGGAAGATGGTGTTTACGATATGAACCGGGAATTGCAGTTGCCACTGGTTCCGCAGCGTGTTGCGATTATTTCGTCACCAACGGCAGCGGGTTTGCAAGACTTTATGAACCAGCTGGAGAATAATCCGGCTAACATTCATTTTTACACGAAACTGTTTCCGGCCGTTATGCAGGGAACTGAAACTGCTGCATCCATCATCAATGCCCTGGAATTGGTTTTTCAATATGAAGATTTCTTCGATGTTGTTTGTATTATTCGGGGCGGGGGAGCACAGCTTGACTTGGCCAGTTTCGATCATTACGAATTGGCTTATCATGTGGCGCAATTTCCGATCCCTGTGATCACAGGTATTGGCCACGATAAAGACGAGACCGTAATCGATTTGGTGGCACATACCAAAATGAAAACACCAACAGCTGTTGCCGAGTTTCTGGTGACCGGAGCTGAAACGTTTGAGCAGATGTTGCTTGAGCTCGAAAGTCGCTTTGTAGACATGGTGCAGGAACGACTGGAAGAGGAACAGAATTACCTGGAAGAAGCTGTTTCGACCCTGAAGCTGGGGGTTCGGCAGTTGGTTACAGAGGAAGAGCATCGCTTTGAAATCAACCGGATCCAGCTTCGAAGTAATGCACCCAAGCTACTGAAAGTGAAAAATGATCGCTTTCAGAAATACTCACAGCGGCTTTCTGGTGCTGGCCAACGCCTGCTGAAGGATGAAATGTACGACTTGCAAAAGAAAATAGGAGAATTGCAGTATCGTAGTCAGCGCCTGTTCCGGAATGGACAGTCTAAGCTGGATGAAAGTACGCATGTGCTGAAGATTAGAATGACTGATGGCTTCCGTTTGCAAAAAAACAAATTGGAAACTTTTGAAGTGAAGAAGCGCCTGGTAGACCCGGTTCGTGTGTTGCAACGGGGTTATAGCCTTGCATATAAAAACGGGAAAATCATTAAATCGGTAACCGAACTAAGTGAAGGCGACGAGCTGCAAACCCGTTTGGCTGATGGTCGCGTAATAAGTAGAATCATTAAAAAAGAATAAATATGGCACCTAAGAAATTGAGTTATAAAGAAGCTGTAGAGGAGATTGACGAGATTCTGGAGAAAATTGAAAATGAAGAACTGGATGTTGATGAGCTCTCGGAGAAAGTAAAACGTGTTTCAACGCTGATTAAATTCTGTAAGGAGAAGTTGCATAAAACACAGGAAGAGGTTGAAAATATTTTGAAGGAAATGGACGAATAAAATTAAAACTCAGGTCAAATGATTACACAAATAGACGAGAATGCAGCACTGATATTGATTGATTTGCAAAAAGGAATTGCCAAAGATACCGCACACCCGGTTGAGCAGATTCTTGCAAATGCCGTAAAATTGATTGATGCTTTTCGGGAGAAAAACCTACCGGTTGTGCTGGTGACGGTTAACCCGAATGGTTCAAAATTTATTAACTGCCGAATTGAGGGGGGCAGACCATTAGCTCCTCAAGGAACTGTTCCCCTTCCGGATGACTTTGCCGATTTGGTTCCCCAGATAAAAGCTCATGAGCGGGATCTGTTGGTTCGAAAACACAACTGGAATGCCTTTTACAATACGCATCTGCATGAATTATTGCAGCAGTTGGGAATTTCCAATATTGTACTTGGTGGCATTTCAACCAGTATTGGTGTTGAAGGTACTGCACGTGCGGCGAGCGAGTTTGGTTACAATCAAACTTTTGCGATAGATGCGATGAGTGACAAGGTGAAGGAAGCTCACGACTGTACCATGAATTATATTCTGCCGCGACTGGGAGAGATGGGAACAACCGACGAGATTATTACAATGTTAAACAAATAGTTTCTGGAAAAAGAGGGGATAAGCAGGCGTCGGATAAAGTTTAAGAAGTGAGGGATAGTCATCCTCTGTTGAAATATTGTCTCTATTTTGCTGGTTTTTGCTAAAAATCAGCTGTTTATTTTAAGGTCAGAATTAAGTGTTGTCGTTTTATTCGAAAATTAGATTACCTTTGCAGCCTCAAATCTGGCGCTAGGTGGCAAGGGGGCTATTGCAAGGTATATTTTTTTGTCATCAGTGCTGTTTGGATTACGCGTGCGGTTTGCACATTAAATTTTTAGTACACGAAGATGACATTTGATGAAACGGGCTTAAAGCCCGAACTGCTGAGTGCTATTTCAGAAATGGGATTTCAGCAACCTACACCTATCCAGGAAAAAACGATTCCTCACCTTTTACAAGCCGAAAATGACCTGATTGCTTTAGCGCAAACAGGAACTGGTAAAACTGCAGCATTTGGATTGCCTTTGTTGCATAATGTCGACTTGAGTAAAAAATCAGTTCAAGCGTTGGTGCTTTGCCCGACACGCGAGTTGTGTCTGCAAATTTCGAGAGATTTGGAGAGTTTCTCTAAAAACCTTCGGGGATTTAAGAATATCGCTGTGTATGGTGGTACCGATATCTCAAAGCAGATTCGCGAGTTGCGTAGTGGTGGACAAATTGTTGTTGGTACGCCTGGCCGTGTGAACGACCTTATCCGTCGTAACGTGCTCAACGTTGGTGAAATTCGGTGGTTAGTCTTGGATGAAGCTGACGAAATGCTGACCATGGGCTTTAAGGATGAGCTGGATGCGATTTTGGCCAACACGCCATCGACCAAGCAAACCTTGTTGTTCTCGGCAACCATGCCTGCCGAAATTGCCGATATGTCTCACAAGTACTTGCATAATCCGGATGAAATTTCTGTTGGAAAACGGAACCAGGGGTCGGATAATGTAGAGCATCATTATTATTTGGTACATGCAAAAGACAAGTATTTGACATTGAAGCGTATTGCGGATAACTACCCGGACTGTTATGCGATTGTTTTCTGTCGCACACGGATGGAAACCCGCGACATTGCGGAGAAGTTAATGGCTGACGGCTATAATGCCGACGCATTGCATGGCGACCTGTCGCAGGCACAACGTGACCAGGTGATGGCCAGGTTCCGCAATAAAAACCTGCAAATGCTGGTTGCAACCGATGTTGCTGCCCGCGGGTTGGACGTGAACGAACTGACACATGCTATTAACTATAGCTTGCCTGATGATCCGGAAGTCTACATTCATCGTAGCGGCCGTACCGGTCGTGCCGGGAAGAAAGGGATTTCGGTTTCAATTATCAATATGCGCGAAACTGGTAAAGTTCGTCAGATTGAAAAGATTTCTCAGAAACGTTTTGAGCGGAAAATGGTTCCGGGTGGAGATGAGATTTGCGAAGTTCAGTTGATGCACCTGATTGATCGCGTGGTGCAAATCGAGGTCGATGATAAACGGATCAATCCGTATATGGACGCTATCAAAGAGAAGTTTGGTGATTTGGAGCCCGATGAAATTCTGAAGCGTTTTGTCTCGGTTGAATTTAACCGTTTTATCGAGTACTACCGCAATGCGCCCGATTTGAACGTGAAAGAAAGAGAACCTCGTGGTCGCGATCGAAGAGGTGATCGTGACGGAGATCGTGTTCATTTTTCTCGTTTGTTTATTAACGCCGGTAAAAAGCAAAATCTGAATGCTTCCCGTTTACTGGGAATGATTAATGAAAACCTTCGAAGAAAGAATATTGAAATCGGAAAGATTGACATTCAACGTAAGTTTTCATTCTTCGAAATTGATAGCCGCTTTGAAGCGGATTTGATCAAGAGCATGAATCATTTCACGCTGGATGGACATAGCGTGAAGGTCGATCGCGTTACCGGTGATGGTCCCGGCGGATTCCAGCGTTCAAGAGGACGTAAAAAGGATTTCGGCGGAAATAAAGGAAACTATTCAGGAAATAAAAAAAGACAACGCTAAGGCTGTCTTTCGAAAAATAAAAAACGGTTGTATCAACTTTAAATAAGGAGATGCAACCGTTTCTTTTTGGTACGAGGATCGTCATAAATTCCGAACAATCCCCAAACAAAAACTAATAATCTGATTTAGTTAACTTCGTGAAGAAGTTGTTCTGCACGTTCAAGTATTTGTGTGTCATCTAATAAAACAATTCCTCCATTAGGCCCTGGTTCAACGTGTATCCCAACTGATCGCCCGCGATCGTAATTCGATCCTCCAAAATAATTCCTGACGGTTTCGACTTCAATATGAAATTCATCTGCAATCTTGTGAATTGCGCCGGCAGGCAAACTGTCTTTGATTTTACGAAGCTCGTTGAAGGTGATTTTTCTCTCCATGGCGGTAAAATTTTAATGGTTTGAAATCTGTGTTAACTCCTATAAAGTTAAAATTAATAATTTAATAATGTGTTGTTTTGGAGAGATGGGCGGTGTACTGAGATTGTTGATAAGATGGAGAATGAGAAAATGTAACCTTTTTGAAGCGCTGTACTTCTTGCAGAGTGGGAGATTGGGGAGGTGTATTGGGTTGGAAAAGTCGAAAATGTTAGAAAACATTTTAACAACTTTTAATAGTCTTTCATTCCTCTGAATAGGGCATCGTATATGGCTTGGTGCATGGCAGGGCGAATATTCAGGCGGCTAAGTTTGTTGTTGTTGCGGGTGGGATAAACCCGGTTTGAAAGAAAAACGAGAAGAATTTTATACTTAGGATCCATCCAAACAAAGGTGCCGGTAAAGCCTGTGTGTCCAAAACTCTCCGGACTGGCATCAACGGCCGGAAAAGCATGTTCCAATGTGTTTTTGTAATTGTCGATGAATGGTTTGTCGAAACCCAGACCACGTCGGTTGTCGTTTTTGGGATACTGAACGCGTGTAAATTCAGCCATTGAGGTTGAATCCAGGTAGCTGATACCTCCGTAATGTCCGAATTGCAGGTACATCTGCATCAGTTTGGCCAAATCGTTTGCGTTAGTAAACAGGCCGGCATTTCCCGAAACGCCACCAAGCATACTGGCACTTTCGTCGTGCACATACCCCCGGAGCAATTCGTGGCGAAAATCATTGTCCTGCTCTGTTGGAACAATTTGGGAGAGCGGAAAGTGCTGGTAAGCATTGTACGTGATATTTTGGGCGCCCAACGGATTGTAAAAGTTTTGTTTTAAGTATTGCTCGTAATTCTGGTGGGTTAATTCTGAAATAACTTTGGGAAAAATGATAAAACCCAGGTCCGAGTAGGTGTATTTTATTCGGGGAAGGAGTGGCGAGTTTTTTATTTCGTCATACATCCGCTGAATGTTGTGGTGATCCATATAAAGATGAGAACATACCCGGATGTTATAATCCTTATCAGGCATTTCCCGAAAAACAGCAGATCTTAGGTTCCCGTTTTTTTTTAGCTCGTTTTGCCAAAATGGTATCCAGGGTTTCAGCCGGGCTTGATGGGCAAGTATTTGGCGCGACGTTATTTTTTCTTTATCGGTTCCCCGGAACGGTGGCCAGTAGAATGAAAAGGGCATGTCGAGCTTAAACTTCTTTTCGTCATATAGTTTGATTAAGGCTGGTAGGACTCCTGTAATTTTGGTTACCGACGCAATGTCGTAGATTGAATTCTCGGTTATTTTTTCCTTTTTATCGTAAGTGTAATAGCCGTACGATTTGTCAAGTATTACTTTGCCGTCTACCGCAATAAGAACCTGGCATCCGGGATAAGCTTTTTGGTTGATACCCAAATCTGCAATGCTGTCGATCCGTCGTTCCAGGTAGCTTGAAGATATTTTTACTTCCTCCGGGATAGTGTATTTTAATCGATCTGTCTTTTTAGTGTCAATGCCATCATTCATTCTGAAGTAAGCATTCACATTTACCGGTAGTTTGCCAGTAGTGCCAATGGAGCCAAATATCGCTTGTGCTGCCAGTTCTTCGGTAATTTGGTTTTCCTGGTAAGTCAACAGGAGGCCGTCCGCAGTTTCTATGCCGTTTATTTTGTCCAGTGCATAGGCATTTCCGAATACAGAAACAATGAGCTTCTTTGCTTTCATTTTTCGAATGAATTCTCCCATTGCCGCTGAAGTTCCGTAATTTTTTGTTGGCGTAAGGTTGAGGTTGTGAATGCCGCAGATTACAAGGTTGTAAGGTTGTAGTTGTTTGATCAGTTGGTCGACCTCAGCACTAGTTGCTTCTTTTTTCAGGTTGAAGGTGGTAACTTTTGTGTAGCGCCCCGCCATCTTTTGAAAAGCAGTTTCGGAAACTCTTCCGATTGAAACGACTGCTACATTTAAAGTATCCAATCGCATCAGAGGCATTAGCTGGTTGCGGTTGATAAGCGTTGTGATGCTTTCTTCGTGCAAGAGACGTTGCGTTAACTCATAAACAGGCTTATTCAGGTCTTGCTGTAAATTCGTTGGGTTGACTGTTTTTAAAGAATCAAGTCCCATCCATTTCTTGAGCGCAAGTATCTTACGGCAATGTTGGTTAATTGCTTCTTCGCTGATTTGTTTCGTTTGTACCGCATTAGTTACTGCTGCAATAGCCTGGTTTAAATCAGGGACAATCTCAAGCATGTCGTTACCGGCTTTTACGGCTAGTACTGCAGCTTTGCCCGGTTGGTAAAGACGGGTAACTCCCTGCATGTTCATGGCATCGGTGAACACCATGCCTCCAAAACCGAATTTCGTGATTAAGAGGCCTTGGACAATTCGGGGAGACAAAGAGGCCGGTAGCTTTACGTTGGGCTCCAGGGCCGGAACCTGAATATGCGCTGTCATAACCCCACCGATCCCTTGGAGTATTAATTTTTTGAAGGGATACATCTCAACGGCGTTTAAGCGCGTGGTGTCATGTTTTATCACAGGTAGGCCCAGATGCGAATCAACGTTTGTATCGCCGTGTCCCGGGAAATGTTTAGCAACAGCCAATAGACCAGCATCCTGCATACCTTTGGCATAAAGAAATGCTTTTCGGGCAACATTTTCCGGGTTTTCTCCAAAACTGCGGTAATTGATAACCGGATTGTTGGGGTTATTATTCACATCGCTTACCGGAGCAAAATTAATGTGTACTCCAATCCGGCGAAACTGACTGCCAATCTCTTTTCCCATTTGGTAAATCAGACTGTCGTTCTGAATCGCTCCTAAAGCCATTTGTACCGGATATTTTGGTGTATTTTTTAATCGGAAAGCCGGTCCCCATTCTCCGTCAATGGCAATAAGAAGAGGTATAGGGCTAGCTTCCTGAAATTTATTGGTCATTTCAACCTGTCGGGGAGCTGTTCCTTGCATGAAAATAACGCCCCCAACTTGGTGGTTTCGAATATCATTCAAAACGGCATCAGGAGTTTTCCCTTCGGAACTATAGGCTTGAACAATAAAAAGTTGGCCGATTTTTTGTTCTAATGACATGGAGTTCATTAAGCTGTCGACCCATTGATCGTGCAAGTGTTGCAGGAATGCTGGCTTGTCCTGTGCTGATAAGTGAGTATATGGAAAGCTAAGTGCAACTATAAAAAATAGCGCAATACGAAGGTATTTCATAGTTATCTGTTTTCATTTTCAAAATTAATAAAGTTTACCCGATTGTTGAAAAGCAGATTGAATTAAAACTGAATTATTACATTCGTAGGGATTAAAGAAAAAGGTATGAAAATTTTATTGTTTATAGCGTTTTTTACGGTCATTACAGGACAAGTGAGTGCTCAGAAGATTGTTTGCGGTGCCGATCAGCCGGAGAAGTATTTAGGACTTCTTGAAGGAAAGCATATTGGCTTGGTTGTTAATCAAAGCTCCCGTGTGGGTAATGTACATTTACTCGATTTTTTATTGAGTAAGGATATCAATGTTAAAAAGATCTTTAGTCCGGAGCATGGTTTCAGGGGGGATGCCGATGCCGGTGAACACGTTAGCGATCAGAAGGATGAGAAGACCGGTTTGCCGGTTATTTCGCTTTATGGGGACAATAAAAAACCAAAACCTGACCAGTTGAGTGGTTTGGATCTTCTTGTTTTTGACATTCAGGATGTTGGTGTTCGGTTTTATACTTACCTGAGTACGCTTCATTATGTGATGGAGGCTTGTGCGGAACAAAATATTCCCTTGTTGCTTCTGGATCGGCCAAACCCGAATGGTGACTATGTGGCAGGACCTGTTTTAAAACCGGAGTTTCAATCGTTTGTTGGAATGCATCCGATCCCTGTTGTCCATGGATGTACCTTGGGTGAACTGGCTCAAATGATCAACGGACAAGGGTGGCTCAAAAACCATGTGACTTGTAAGTTAACCGTTATTCCTGTAGCCAATTATACGCATAAAATGAGTTATTCACTGCCTATTAAACCATCACCGAACTTGCCGGATGACTTGTCTATCCGCTTATACCCATCGCTGTGTTTTTTCGAAGCAACGAACATGAGTATTGGTCGGGGAACGTATTTCCCTTTTCAGGTTATTGGATACCCTGATCCACGAATGGGTGAATTTCAATTTACCCCGAAGAGTATTCCGGGAATGGCCAAGAATCCTAAGCAAGAAGGGAAAGTTTGTTATGGCGAAGATTTGAGAACTGAAAAAATTGATGATCGGTTTACGCTTGAATATTTTCTCCGTTACTACAAACAATTTCCAAATGAATCAGACTTTCTAAGTTCAGTCCGGTGGTTTAATCTTTTGGCAGGTACCGATGAGGTTTTGGAGATGATAAGAGAAGGGGCTACATTAAAGGAAATAGAGGATTCGTGGAAACCGGATTTGGATCAATATAAAAAGATGAGAAAAAAATATTTGCTCTACTCTGAATAAAAAAAACGCTGGTCCCTTATATAAACCGGGAGGTCTCAATATTAGCTGAATATGAATTGTTTTAGGTTGTTCTGCTGAATTGAAAGAAATGTTAAAATTTGTGAAAATCATTTCGTACTTTAGCATACTATCAGCAGGAAAAACTCGTTAAACCTAAAACAAGCTTTTGAAAAAGTTAGTCTATATATCTTTAATCATCCTGTCTTTGGTATATCTTGTTTCTTGCGAGGATGAGAAGTATACAACAGCTACTGACGTTAAGCTTGAGTTTTCTGTCGATACAGTCATGTTCGATACAATTTTTACAGAGGTTGGTTCTACCACGCAACATCTCAAAGTCTACAACCGATGTGATCAGGCTGTAAAAGTTTCCGGAATAAGATTAATTGGTGGCGAAGATTCTGATTTCCGACTCAATATTAATGGTATACCTTCCGATGAGTTGACTGACCTGGAGATACCTGCTAACGACAGCATTTATATTTTTGTTGAAGTGACGATTGATCCGCTTGGTGAAAACCAACCGATTGTAGTAAAGGATTCAATTGAGTTTTTGACCAATACAAATTTGCAGTATGTGAAGTTGGTTGCTTGGGGGCAAGATATTGAGTTGGTTGAAGCTACCATAAATAATGACACCGAATGGACTGATCAGAGGCCCTATGTTGTTTATGCCAATACGTTGGTTGATAAAGACGCAACGTTGACGATAAACCCCGGTGCACGAATCTATTTTCATGCATCTACGGGATTATATGTGAAAGGCAAGTTGCTGGTTGCTGGTACGCAGGAAAAACCGGTGATATTTCAGGCCGACCGCTTGGAAGAGGCGTACAAAGATGTTCCTGATCAGTGGAATGGGATATTCTTGTATTCCGGAAGCCATGATAACGCGATTAGTTATGCTGAAATTAAAAACGCCAATATTGGTTTGCAGGTTGGTAATATTGAAAATGAAGGTTATGCATCTGTCAGTATTCAGAATACACAGATATACAACCACTCGTATGCGGGAATTTTTGCTTTAAAATCGAAAATTACAGCCTATAACACCTTAATTTATAATTGTGGCTATTATGCTGCGGCTCTTTTAATTGGGGGTGAATACGAGTTTTATCATACCACTATTGCGAATTATTGGGGAGGTTATACAGCACGAACACGTTCTACTTCCTCGTTGATGATTTCGGATCATGTTATTGTCGATCAGGCTGATGGCTCGAAATTGACCTACTCGGGAGATCTGACAAAAGCCTATTTTGCCAATAGTATTGTTACCGGTAATATCATCACCGGCAATGAAGTTGAGTTGGCAAGATTGGGTGAATTGGAATTCAATTATTATTTCGATCACTGTTTACTTAGCCTGGCAGATACCGCAAATGTTGATAATCCCAAGTATTACCGTAATATACTTAAGAATGCTCAGCCTCGATTTATCGATCCTTATGTGAAAATGAATTTCCAGTTGGATACGCTGAGTGATGCGAAAGATGCCGGTTCGTCCGAAATCGGCAAGCTATTTCCTTACGATTTACTCCATCAAAATCGTACGCTGGATGCAGGTCCCGATCTTGGAGCATATGAACGAGTGGAAGAAGTGGCTGAATAGTCTGTTGCTTTTTCTTCTATTTATTTCTGTGTGCATGAATGTTAATGCTCAGTCTGAAAATGAAGATGCTGCCTTTTCTGTACTTTTTTATAATGTCGAGAATTTATTCGATATAAAAAATGATTCTTTAACTGAGGATGATGAGTTTTGTCCGGGAGGGATGAGGAATTGGAATGTTTATCGAATGAACGATAAACTCAATAAACTATCGAAAGTCATTACAGCTTCTTCGGGTTTTCATGTTCCGGCAATTGTGGGTTTATGTGAAGTCGAAAACCGATGGATCCTGGAGCAATTAACCCAAAAGACAATATTAAATCGCTTTAACTACCGGATTATTCATAAAGATTCCCCGGATGAACGAGGAATCGATATTGCCCTGCTTTACCGTCCCGAGGAAGTTACTCCACTCCAGTATAAATATCATCCGCTTGTGACAAAAGGAGGAGATACGCTAAGTAGCCGGGAAATTTTAGAGGCCGAATTTCAGATTGAGGAAGATACCTTGTCTGTTTTTATCAATCACTGGCCCTCGCGGTACAGAGGGCAGGCTGAAACTGAGCCGGATCGTATGTTGGCAGCTCAAACCCTTAAGGCTTCCGTGTTGGCAGTTTATGAGCGAAATTCAAATGCAAAGGTGATCATTATGGGAGATTTCAACGATCAACCGGATAATGTGAGTTTGAGTCAAGGCCTCCAAGCTGTATCGGAAGATAATCCGTTAGTTGAAGGAGAACTTGTTAATTTGTCTGTAAACTGGGTTCCTGCCGGTACGCTTAAACATCAGAATACTTGGCAAATTTTCGATCAGGTAATTGTATCCGATTACTTGCTGACAAAAAATAAACTCAGTACCACGACATCGAATGCCCGGATTGTAAACTTACCTTTCTTATTTGAAGAGGATGAACGATGGGGTGGAAAACGATTATTCCGTACTTATCGTGGGTATAAGTATACCGGAGGATTTTCCGATCATCTTCCGGTTTTATTGAAGCTTAGTTACGCAAACTAAGCTTGTATAGGATGCAGTCCCATCTCGGATGCTTTTTGCAGCATATATCTAACCGCTTCATCGTGGTTGTTGTGAATTTCTCCCTCCAGAATGGCCTCTTTTATGGCATTTTTAATGTCTCCGACTTCCCGACAGGGTTTTAAACCGAATGTTTCCATGATTTCTTCTCCGGAGACTGGTGGTTGGAAATTACGAATATGATCCCGTTCTTCCAGATCTTTTAGCTTTTCGCGCACTAACTGGAAGTTTCTCATATAACGTTTTACTTTCTCCGCATTTTTGGAAGTAATGTCGGCTTCACAAAGTGTCATTAAGTCGTCAATATCATCACCGGCCTCAAAAAGCAAGCGGCGAACTGCCGAATCGGTTACCTCTTCCTCGGAAAGAACGATTGGACGCATGTGTAAGGAAACCATCTTTTGGATGTATTTCATTTTTTCGTTCATGGGTAACTTCATGCGCCGGAAAAGCTTAGGGATCATTTTTTCACCTACGTGGTTATGCGCGTGAAAAGTCCAACCTGTTCCAGGAGCAAAACGTTTTGTTCTCGGTTTTCCAATGTCATGCAAAATCGCAGACCAACGAAGCCAAAGATTATTTGTATTTGGCACAATGCGATCCAACACCTCCAAAGTATGGTAAAAATTGTCTTTATGTGCAACCCCGGCTTTTTCGTCAATCCCTTTCATTTTTGCTAATTCCGGGAAGATGAGTGGTAATAAGCCTGTTTTGTCCAGTAATTTAAAGCCAATTGATGGTTTGTCGGAGAGGATAATCTTGTTCAACTCTTCAATAATCCGCTCTTTCGAGATGATCTCGATTCGGTGATTGTAGTCGCAAATTGCCTGCAGGGTTTTTTCTTCAATCTTAAAGTTCAGTTGTGTTGCAAACCGAATAGCTCGCATCATCCGAAGCGGGTCGTCTGAGAATGTAATACCCGGTTCAAGTGGTGTGCGAATAATCTTGTTCTCAATATCGGCTATTCCTCCAAACGGGTCGATCAATTCCCCAAAATTATCTTTATTCAATCCAAGAGCCAGTGCATTAATTGTAAAGTCCCGCCTTTTTTGGTCGTCCTCGAGCGTTCCATCTTCTACAATTGGTTTGCGTGAATCGTGTGTGTACGATTCCTTACGGGCACCAACAAATTCAACTTCCAGACCACCATTTTTAATCATGGCAGTACCAAAGTTTTTGAAAACACTTACCGGTGTTTTGGGGCCCAGTCGTTTGGCAATACGTTTGGCTAATTCAATTCCGCTGCCGAGGGTGACAACGTCGATATCTTTTGAGTTTCGCTGAAGGATTAAATCTCGTACAAAACCACCGATTACAAAACAAGCTTGTCCAAGCTGATCGGCTTCCTCCGAGATGATTGAAAATATAGGGGCTTCTAAATGCTCTTTCATGAAATATAACGACCTTTTTTAACGATCATAAAGGTATAAACATGTCATTTTGTTTAAAACTGTGACAAAATTACAATTATTTCCCTAGGACAGACCCGAAATAAAGTTTTAAATTTAATGGCATGTTTATTGGTATTGAAATATCTAAAAATTTATATATTTGTATCAGAAAAAACAATTAACTATGTTAGAACATTTAACTAAAGAGACTTTTAAAGAGAAAGTATTCAACTTCGAACTCAATAAAGAATGGAAGTATGAAGGCAATAAACCATGTTTGATTGATTTTTATGCAGACTGGTGTGGCCCATGCAAAATGGTTGCTCCAATTTTAGAGGAGTTACAATCTGAGTATGGAGACAATCTGCACATCTATAAAGTGAATACGGAAGATCAGCAAGAACTTGCTGGCATGTTTGGTATTCAGAGTATTCCGTCTTTGTTGTTTGTTCCGGTTGACGGACAGCCACAAATGGCTATGGGAGCCCTTCCGAAAACAACTTTTGAACAAGCTATTTCGGAAGTATTAAAGGTTGAAAAACCAGCGTAACTGTAATTTGAAAATTAAATAGTTAGATATCTGATTGCTGGTTAAAAATTATCCAGAATTTTTTCCAGGCTTATGCCTCTGGAGCCTTTGATCAGGATCAGATTATTTTTCATTTGTTTTTGTTGAAATAGGTAGTTTGCAAGAAGTTCGATTGATTCGAACTTCTTTGCTTTTGTACCTGCATCAACCAGGTTAAAGCAAGGACCAACAAGAAAAATATTCTCGTACTCTTGAGTGATCAGAAAATCAGCAATTTTTTGGTGCTCCTCTTTCGAATAGTCTCCCAGTTCGAGCATGTCACCCAAAATGACACTTTTCTTAGGAGACGATAGTTTGCTGAAATTTTGCAGAGAGGCTAACATGCTTGTAGGATTTGCATTGTATGCATCCAGAATAATTCGGTTGGTATCCCGTTGAATAAGTTGCGACCGATTATTGGTTGGTTCGTATTTCTCGACCGACTTTTGAATGAGTAACGGATCAATTGCGAAATAATATCCGATACGAGCCGCAGCCATGATATTTTCGAAATTGTATGCACCAACCAGCTTGGACCGAAAGTATAGCCATCCTTTGGGGAACAGAATTTTAGCTGTTAGAAAATAGGATGAATCCTCAGGTTCACCGCGAAGCTGTGCTGTTTCCGTTTTACCGTAGCTGAGCATTTCTAAACCTTCAGCTTGTTTGAGTAGTAAATCATTATCGGCATTTATAAAACATTTGCCTTTTGTTTCTCTCAGGAAATCATAGAGCTCTGTTTTTGTTTTAATCACACCTTCAAAAGATCCGAAACCTTCCAGATGGGCTTTCCCCATATTTGTTACTAGTCCAAAATCAGGCTCAGCAATTTTGCATAAGGCCGCAATTTCCCCGGGGTGGTTTGCCCCCATTTCAATAACCGCAATTTGTGTTTCCGGAGTCATTCTAAGCAAGGTTAGAGGCACACCAATGTGGTTGTTTAAATTGCCTTGCGTAAAAGTGATACTAAAACGATTTTTCAAGACCGAGGCAATCAACTCTTTACTTGTTGTTTTTCCGTTTGTTCCGGTAATCGCGAGGACAGGCAACCCTAGTGTTTTTCGGTGCAAATTTGCGAGTTTCTGCAAACTCGTTAAGACATCATCAACCAGGATTATTTTCGGCTTGTTGGCATATTCCGGCTTATCTACAACAGCGTAAGATGCTCCTTTTTGCAAGGAGTCGGCGGCAAATTGGTTGCCATCAAAGTTTTCTCCTTTTAAGGCAAAAAAGATACTGTTTTCAAGTATGTTGCGGCTATCGGTAGAGACTGTTGGGTGTTGTTTGAATATTTCGTAGAGTTCTGCTGTTTTCATAGGGGTATAAAAAAATAAAACCTCATTACAAAAATGAGGTTTTTATCTGTTTTATCAAGAATGTTTCTAATTAAAATCCTTCAGGACTTCCGACTCGAGTCATAGCACAACGGAATCCCAGATCGTTTGCTGATTCCCGTTGGTCTTTAAAACGACGTGTTCCCGGAATCATCCAGTAGGGGCGATCCTTCCATGAACCACCTTTGTAAACTCGAATTTTATCCGAGATTAAAGATGAGAATCCATTACCTTCTGACTGAACATACATATCATCAGTTTTCAGATTATCTTTTACTGTATTCCAATCCTGACCTTCGATAATTTGTGATTGATAGTCACCGTCTTCATAGTTGCGGTAGTCGGCCACTGTATCAACCACTAGTTCCCCAAATTCATCCCGGATTAAATTTCCATCGGCATCCTGACGGTATTTGGTGTAAACGGTACCACGAAATGGTTGGAATTCTGCAACATCCTCTTGAGATAATGGACGATAAATATCGGCAACCCATTCGTTTACGTTACCAGCCATACAATACAATCCGAAATCATTTGGTTTGTACGAGTCAACCGGTGCGGTGATATCTGCATTATCGTTTAGATAACCAGCCATACCCATCATGTCACCACGGCCACGAACAAAGTTGGCATTCAGGCGACCACGATCTCTACGGCTGTCATCACGCAGGTAGCTACCATTCCAGGGATATAATTTACGCTCGGTCAATAATTCACCATCTGTATTTCCAATCAAACCATATGCGGCGTATTCCCATTCCGCCTCGGTCGGCAGACGGTAGTCCGGCATTAAGATACCATCTTCCCAGCGGATTTTACGTGGATTACCACTGGCATCTTCTACCGGTTTATCTCCTTGTTTACCTTCGTAAAGGCCTGCCAGATAAGTTTCGGTTGTGAATACATTTTCACCTTGTTGTGTATTATCGTGAGCTAGAACTCCTTTGTTTACTAAAAGTTGTTCGTTTACACGGTCCGTACGCCATTTGCAGTAAGCGTTGGCTTGTTCCCAGTTTACCCCAACTACCGGATATTTGCTATAGGCTGGGTGGCGCAGATAGTTGTCCAGGTATGGTTCGTTGTAAGCAAGTGGCTCTCGCCAAACCAAGGTGTCGGGTAAAGCCTGCATGTAACGATCGCGGCTATCCGGATAAACCCGTTTAATCCAGTATAGGTATTCCCGATAATTCAAGTTAGAAACTTCACATTCATCCATATAAAATGAAGCAACAGTTACCCTGCGTGGTGAGTTGTTCCAGTCGTACATAACATCCTGTTCTACCCGTCCCATCGTGAATGTACCACCTTGTATGAATTTTAAACCTGGTCCGGCAAATTGAGCATAATCAGCATCTGTCTGAAATCCTCCGTTTTCCGGATCATTGTATTCCCACCCGGTTGTATTTGATGCATTTTTACTACTAAAACCACCGTTATCTTTTTTAAAGACACTACAACTAGCCAGAAGCACAGTTAAACCCACGAAAAATATGGTTTTAAATTTCATCTTTTTGAATTTACAGTTTGGTTTTGTCTCGGCAAATATAATTAAATAGTTCTAACCACTTTGATCCGATTTTTGAACTTTTTTCTAACGCTGCAAGCCTCGTGATTATTGTATTTTATTCGGTTTAATGCTTAAAAAAACTAAGTTTGACGAAGAATTATTTTTTGTTGAAATAAACCTTGTTCAACTATCGTTATAGCACCGGATACATAAAATCACTGCATGGGGAAAACGCAACACTTACTATTATTATTGCTCTTTAGTGTGAATCTTTTCGGGATTCAGTCATCAAATGCCTTTGGTGAAGTTGGTAAGGGGCTCAATAATAACAATGTTGAGGCGACATCTGTATTAGCTCAGGGGAAGTGGGTGAAGATTAGTACATCAGCGATTGGTATTTATAAAATCAAATATAGAACGCTGGAGTCTTGGGGATTTAGCAATCCGGCAGAGGTGGGCGTCTATGGCAATGGGGGTTATGAGTTATCTAAAGTTAATTCGACAACTTTTCCGACAGACTTGAATCAAAATGCGATCTGGCATGGTGTGGATGGGGATAAGGACGACTGCTTATTCTTTTATTCCACAGGGACAATTCGATGGACTTTTGACGAAGGTGTCCATGTCTTTACACATGAATCGAATGAGTATGCCAATAATTGCTTTTATTATTTATCCGATCAAGGGGGTGCCAATTTAATTGAACCTGCATCAGGTGAATCCAATACAGTTACCGATGTGGTGTCAACCTTTGCTGACTACCAGCTTTCTGAAGACGATTTGGTTAATTTGATTCAGTCGGGCCGTACTTGGTATGGAGATAGCTACCAGTCGGGTAAATCCACGGCTTATAGTTTTTCAACATCAAACCTTGTATCCGGGAGTCCTGTTAATATTTTTGTTAAAGCAGCGGGACGTGCGTCGGCGAGTTCTGCGTTTTCAATTGCATGGAATGGAACGACCATTGGATCAATCAGTTTTGCAGGGGTTGATACGGGGAGTAAATTAACAGAATATGCACGTTCTGGTGAAGGGCGTTTCGACGTTGATAATAGTCTGACGAATCCAGTCCTTCAGTTAACTTATAATTCGTCAAACAGTTCTGCTGTGGGGTGGCTGGATTATATCGAATTAAATTACAAGCGACAGCTTTCGTTTGTCGATTCTGAGTTGCTATTTAGGAATCCGGAATCGGTAGGAAGTGGGCGTGTTAGTCAGTATGAAATTGGAGGTGTGCCCGACAATGTACAGGTTTGGGATGTGACTGATTATCAAAATCCGCAGAAGATGGAAGTGATGGTCTCTGGCGGCACTGGAACCTTTGTTGCGGGAAGTAGTGAGTTGCATGAATTTGTTGCGTTTGATCCTGCCGGGGAAATTTCGGAACCGGACAAAATAGCGGACATCACGAATCAGGATCTGCTGCAAATGAATATGCCGGATCTGCTGATTATTACCCATCCCGATTTTGAACAGCAG
This sequence comes from Mangrovibacterium sp., assembly GCF_059905295.1. NCBI lineage: Bacteria > Pseudomonadati > Bacteroidota > Bacteroidia > Marinilabiliales > Prolixibacteraceae > Mangrovibacterium > Mangrovibacterium sp. Next base: position 8,917 of record NZ_JBZQJF010000274.1, on the reverse strand, counting down.
GCCGATGAATTAGCGACCTATCACGAAGAAAATGACCAGCTTGGAGTATCTGTTGTAGATGTCAATCAAATTTACAATGAATTTTCTTCCGGTATTCCAGATGTGGCTGGCATCCGAAATTTTATTCGCTATTGTTACGAAAAATCAAAATCCTCAGGTGGTGATCTAAAATACGTTCTGCTTTTTGGTGACGGGAGTTACGATAATAAGGATATTAATGGGAACGGATATAATTTCATTCCGACCTATCAGTCAGAAAACTCATTATTACCCACGGCATCTTTCGTGACGGATGATTTTTTTGTGCTTTTAGAAAACGGAGAGGGCGAAGCAGATGGAACAATGGATCTGGCAATCGGTCGGATTCCGGCACAGAATCAAGAGGAGGCGAATGCCGTTGTAAAGAAGATTGAAAACTATTCGGAGCCTGAGGCACTTGGAGATTGGCGTAATATGGTTTGTTTTATAGGTGACGATGAAGATTCGAACATACACATGTATCAGGCGGAGAATTTGGCAGAAGGATTAGTGGCCGATCAGCCGGCTTTTGCGATTGACAAAATTTACTTTGATGCTTTTGAACAACAAACAAGTCCTAGTGGAGAGAAATATCCCGGAGTAACCGAGGCCATTAATAATCGGGTAAAGAAAGGAACGCTTATTTTAAATTATACCGGGCACGCCAATGCGACGGCTCTTGCCGAAGAAAAGGTACTTACGACGGATGAAATTGATGCCTGGACGAATAATACCAAATTGCCTGTTTTTATTACTGCAACCTGCGAATTTAGCCGCTTCGATGCGGATGAGCAATCGGGAGGAGAGCATATTCTTTTTAATGCTAACGGGGGAGCGATTGCTTTGTTTAGCACCACCCGAATCGTGTATTCAAGTCCTAATTATGTGTTGAACAGTCAGCTTTATCAACAGTTTTTTCAGCGGGACGCGGATGGTCGTTACCTAACGATGGGGGAGGTTGTTCGGAGAACTAAAAATGCAATCTCTTCCGGCCTGAATAAGCGCAATTTTATGTTGCTTGGAGATCCGGCAGTTCGATTGGCTATTCCTGAATATGTGGTGGAGACAACCGCTATAAATGGTCTTAGTCCTGATCAGATTTCGGAGCCGATTGGTGCTTTAACCCAAGTTAATATTGAAGGTGAAGTGACTGATGATGCGGGTAACCTGCTAAGTGATTTTAACGGTCAGGTTGTACCTGTTGTATATGATAAACCGCGAACCGCAGAGACTTTGGGAAATAACGGGGAAGTTCCTTTTGAATATATCGCCCGTACAAATCCGATATATAAAGGACTGGCATCCGTGGAAAACGGAAAGTTTTCGTTTTCGTTTATTGTGCCTAAAGATGTTTCCTATTCCGCAGGGACGGGTAAAATCATTTATTATGCCTATAGTGACACACAAGATGCACACGGAGCTTTGTCTGATTTGGCTATTGGTGGCTACGATGAAACATCAATTGACGATACGGATGGACCTGAAATAGGTGTGTATTTGAATACCCCTTCTTTCGAATCAGGAGATCAGGTGGGAACAAATTCTATTTTATACCTGGATCTGTTTGACGCGAGTGGAATTAATACCCTTGGAACAGGTATCGGACATGATATTACGGCCGTATTGGACGGAGATTATTCAAACGTGATCGTGTTGAATGATTATTATTTAGCAAATCTGGACGATTTTACGTCCGGCTCGGTTGTTTATCCATTAAATGGGCTTTCGGTTGGTGAGCATACGCTGACAATTAAAGCTTGGGATGTTTTTAATAATTCGACTGAAGTGACTATCTCATTTGTTGTTGGCGAAGATTTACAAATTCAGGATGTGATCTGTTATCCCAATCCAATGACTGACAATACAAATTTTAGAATTATCCATAATCAGCCGGATGAGTTGCTGAATGTACGGATCGAATTTTTCGATTCGAAAGGTAGTTTGCTGGATGTTCTAAAGGAGTCGTTGGTGTCAGATGGAGTAGAAACTCCGGTTATAAGCTGGCAGCTTTCCGATCGACAGGTTTTGGTGCGGAGCGGAACCTGTATTTATCGGGTAATTGTAAGTAATCAGGAGGGGGGAACAAGTTCGAAGAGCGGGAAGCTTATTATTTTGAGGAGATAATTAATGGATAAGATACTTTTTTGATTGCTTTTACGTTGTTTGTTTGAGTAAGAATAGATCAAAATTATTACTATTGCCACATGATCAATAATATGAAAAAGATGAGAGGACAACTTGGTTTAGCCATTGTTGCCATGTTGTGTTTATTCGCACCGCATCAATTATTTGCTCAAAGTTCAACATCCGGAGCAAATGTTGTTTCTACCGCTGTGCCGTTTTTAACGATTGCCCCCGATTCAAGAGCTGGTGCAATGGGGGATGCCGGTGTTGCTACTTCACCCGATATGAACTCACAACATTGGAACCCTGCAAAATATGCCTTCATTACAAGTGATGTAGGGGTGGCTATGTCCTATTCACCGTGGCTGCGTAAGTTGGTTAGCGATATCAATCTGGCTTACCTGGCAGCCCATAAACGCATTGACGATCAACAAGTGGTGAGTGCTTCATTACGCTATTTCTCCTTGGGAAGTATAACCTTTAGGAATGAATACGGAGAAGTTCAAGGACAGCAAAATCCAAATGAATTTGCGTTCGACGTAGCTTATACCCGTATGTTGTCCGAAAAGTTCTCGGGGTCAGTAGCCTTAAGATACATCCGCTCTGATTTAACCGGAGGACAGGAAGTTGGTGGCGTTGCAACGCATGCCGGAAATTCCTTTGCGGCCGATATTGCTTTCTATTATCGAAATGAAATAAGTCGAAGAGGTGGAAAGTCAGCTTTCTCTGCCGGTGTAGATATATCGAATATAGGTAGTAAAATTTCGTATACCGAAGGCGAAACAAAAGACTTCATCCCGACTAATTTGCGGTTGGGGGCTGGTTATGAAATGGAAATGGACAGCTACAATTCATTTGGCTTTACCGTTGACTTTAATAAACTTTTGGTGCCCACACCTTCAACCGACAGTTATACTGATGCCAATGGAACTATTATTGTCAATTCCGGCTTTAGTAACGATAAATCGGTAATTGGTGGTATCTTCAGTTCTTTTTCCGATGCGCCTGGTGGCTTTAAGGAAGAATTGCAGGAGATCAACATTTCATTGGGGGTTGAATATTGGTACCAAAAGCAATTTGCCATACGTGCCGGTTATTTTCATGAGAACGAGAATAAAGGTAACCGCAAATATTTTACCGCTGGTGCGGGAATAAAACTGAATGTCTTTACACTCGACTTTTCGTACCTGTTACCTGTTCGTGCTAATAATCCGCTGGAGAATACTTTACGTTTCTCACTTGCCTTTGATTTCGATAATTTAAAGAGACGGTAATTCATGATTATACGTGTTGGGATGGGCTATGATGTGCATAGCCTTGCTGAAGGAGAGAGCTTGTGGCTTGGCGGAATTGAGGTTCCACACAGTAAAGGAACTATTGCTCACTCGGATGGCGATGTACTGCTGCATGCAATATGCGATGCCATGCTTGGAGCTGCTAAGTTACGCGATATCGGTTATCATTTCCCGGATACTTCTTCTGATTTTAAAAATGTAGATAGCAAAATACTACTTCAAAAATGTCAGGCCTTAATTGCTGAAAAAGGCTACGAAATTGGTAATATTGATGCAACAATTGCCGCACAACGGCCAAAGCTGAAAGATTTTATTCCGCAAATGGAAAAAAAGATTGCTGAAGTTCTTCAGATTGATGAGGATGCCGTTTCGGTTAAAGCAACGACTACTGAAAAACTAGGCTTCGAAGGAAGGGAAGAAGGTATTTCTACTTATGCAGTTGTGTTGATTCAAAAATAAAGCGAATATGAAAAAGACTTTGGTGATCGGGGCCAGTGAGAACCCGGAACGTTATTCAAATAAAGCAATTAAGGCACTTCGAAAACATGGACATGAAGTGATTGCCATTGCTCCCCGGCCGGGTAAGGTTGAAGATGTCGAGTTTGAAACACAACAGAAGAATTTTCAGAATATCGACACAGTTAGCTTATACATCGGGCCTAAAATCCAGCCTGAATATATCGAGTATGTTTTGAAATTGAGCCCCAGCCGAGTCATCTTTAATCCGGGAACCGAGAATGATGAATTTATATCCCGTCTCGAAGAAAGTTCAATAAAACCCGAATTGGCATGTACGCTTGTTTTACTTAGTACAGGGCAATATTGATGGAAACATTTACGAACAGCCTCGATGAATTTACACAGCTTCTGCAAAACGAAGATGCTGTGGTTGTTTACCTTTCAACAGATGAATGTCAGGTTTGTCATGTGTTGAAACCAAAATTCGAAAGTCTGATTCGGGAGCGATTTCCTAAAATTCGGTTGGTCTATGTTTCAATAAACGAACAACCGGAGATTGCTGGTCAATATCGGGTATTTACAGCACCAACAGTACTGGTTTTCTTTCAAGGGCATGAGTTCCTTAGACAAAGCAGAAGCATCAGTATCGAAAAATTTGCCGATGATATTTCTCGTCCCTATCAACTCATGTTTTCATGACTACAATTTGAATACGCGAGAAATAAAGTCTATTTTTAGCATTAACTAATGCCCAACTAACTTGGAGAGAATTAAAAATCACTTGGTTTTTATCGTCGTTTTTATCCTCTTCGCGCTTAACAGTAGTGGTCAAACGACAAAAATAGACAGTCTTACAAACCTTATTCCAGGGTTGAATGGGGAAAAACTGTGTCAAGTTTATCTGGACTTATCCAAGGAATACAATTTTGTAGATCCCAAGCAAGTCATTTATTATGCCAACTTAGCACTTCCACTGGCACTGGAAAGTGGAAATAGGGAGCAGGAAAGTTCGGCCTATTTAAGGTTGGGCGGAGGTTATATTTTTTCCGGAGAATTTGAAAAAGGGAAAGAATATAGCGATAAGGCTTTGGCATTAGCGAAGGAAATTGATGATAAGGAGCTTATTATAAGTGCGCTGAACTCTTTGGCGGCTTATCACATGAACCTGGGAGAATATCCGGAATCACTGACTTTATTTCGTCAAGCGCTGAGCATGGCTGAGGAAGAAGGACTGGATGAAGATAAGGCATTGATTCAATTGAATTTGGGCGCTGCACTTACGACTCAGGGAGATCGAACCAATGGTTTAGGTTACCTTTTTGAAGCTTTAAAATACTATGAAGGAACTAGTGATAAGCGAACTTTAGCCCGGATTTTGAATAACATTGCTGTTAACTACCACTACTGGAAAGATTATGACAGAGCTTTGGATTACTATCGGCAAACCTTGGATGTATATAGCGGGATGCATGATTTTGTAGGTCAGGTGGGGGTTTTAAACAACATTGGAGAGATCTATAAGGATAAGAAAGAGTTTGAGAAAGCAATAAAATATTATAACCAGGTAGTTGATATCTCCGATAGTTCAAAGCTAGGTGTTTATTACAAGGCTTATGGATGGATTGGCTTGGCAGAGGCTTATATGGAAATGAACCAGATCGAAAATTCGTCTAAGTATGTCCACCAAGCTCTCGATGTGTTTCAGGATGTGAAAATGCAGGAAGGTATTGCAACGTCCAATCTTATTCTTGCTCAGTTAAGTTTGAAGAAGGGGCGACTGGATGAAGGTATTCAGCAAGTAAACCGATGCATCGAAATTTCGAAATCGTCGGGAATTATCGATTTGGAGCAAAAAGCTTATAAAGTACGATCTGAAATTTATCAACACCTGCAGCGTTATAAATTAGCTTATGACGATCTCACCAATTACGCTGAAATAGCAGATACCCTTTACAGTCAGGAATTGGCTGAGAACTTTGCTGATATGCGAAATGGGATGGAGATCTCCAAAAAGCAAAGCGAAATAGAGTTGCTTCAGAAGGATAACCAGATAAAGGATCTGAAAATTAAAAGACAACATTCCAGTACTATTATTCTTTTATTGATCACCCTTTCGCTTTTTATTGTGTTTTTGGTGATGCTGGGCTACGTAAAGTCGCGGAAAAAGACCAATGAATTACTGACTGAAAAGAACCTGCAAATTCGAACCCAGCATGAAGAACTGATGAAAGTCAGTGAGACCAAGGATAAGTTTATGTCGATTATTGGCCACGATTTACGGAATCCAATTGGAGCCTTTAAGGATGTTGTCGGTCAGTTGGCTGACTTCCCTGAGATGTTTACCGAAGAGTTAAGGCAACAAATTATTAAAGAATTGCGTGAGGAAGCTGAGAGTACGTATTTCTTGCTCGATAACCTGCTATCATGGGCAAAAAATCAGAAAGATGCCATTAGCTACAAGCCGGAGAAGATCGACCTTCAGCGAGTTATCAAGAATAATATCCAACTGAACAACCGGCTTTCCGAAGCAAAATCGATCCACATTGTTACTGATCTGGAAGGTGAAATGAAGGCTCTGGCCGATCACAACATGGTTAATCTGATTTTCCGCAATCTGCTTTCCAATGCCATTAAATTCACTGCCGAGGATGGAGAGATCCGAATTATTGGACGTGAGGCGGGGGACATGCTGTCTATTGCAGTGAGCGATAATGGTGTGGGTATTACCGATGAAAATTTGCTCCTGGTTTTCGACCCCGTTAAGCACTTGTCCACTTACGGTACCAACCACGAAAAAGGTTCGGGCCTGGGCTTGCTGTTGTGTAAGGAGTTTGTCGAAATTAACGGCGGAACAATTCATGTAGAGTCGAAAAAAGGTGAAGGAAGTACTTTTACGTTCACCTTGCGTAAATATACCGAACCGGTTTAAAACTCCTTCCGCAGGATATACCCGCTTGCAGACAAAATGGCATAACCAGCTCTGCCGGTTTATTCAATCAAAATGAATTTGCAGGGTTAAGGCCTTTAGTCCTCACGATTCTTCATTAATTGGCAGAATTGTCGAAATTGGTTTACCTTTTGCATCGGTGTATTGGCAGGGGGAAAAGGAGTATTCCCCGAATAGTTTGAGGAGAACAAGATCAAATTTGCCATATTTACGTTTTTAGTAACAGAAATCAATTCGAAAATTAGAAGAAATATGAAAAAGACATGGATCATTCTGGCCGTAATTGCGGTTGTTGTGTTGGTCATTTACTCATCGGTAAAAGGCACGTACAATACAATGGTTAGTATGGATGAAGGAGTAAATGCAAGTTGGGCGCAAGTTGAAAACGTCTATCAACGGCGGGCCGATTTGATTCCAAACCTGGTGAATACGGTTAAGGGCTATGCTTCGCACGAAAAGGAAACATTGGAAGGGGTAATTGAGGCACGTTCAAAAGCAACATCAGTAAATCTGAATGCTGATAATTTGAGCCCCGAAAAGTTGCAACAGTTTCAACAGGCGCAAGATGGTTTATCATCTGCCTTAAGTCGGTTGATGGTCGTTGTTGAACGCTACCCCGACTTGAAAGCCAATCAAAACTTCCTGGATTTGCAGGCTCAGCTTGAAGGAACAGAAAACAGAATTACCGTTGAGCGCCGGAAGTTTAACGAGTCCGCCCGGTCGTTCAATACTTATATTCGGAAGTTCCCGAAGAATATTTATGCAAACCTGTTCGGTTTCGAGAAGAAAGCCTATTTCGAAGCCGAGAAAGGAGCCGAAAAAGCACCTGAAGTAAACTTCGATTAAATGGACATATAATGGCAGTAGCAGATTTTTTTAGCGAAGCAGAAAAGAAACAGATAACTGATGCGATAAAAGCAGCAGAACTCAATACTTCCGGAGAAGTGCGTGTGCATGTTGAAGGACGCTGTAAGGGCGATGTGCTGGATAGTGCGGCTTACTGGTTTGAGCAACTGAAGATGCACAAAACAGCCGCTCGAAACGGAGTGTTATTTTACCTGGCAGTAACCGATCGGAAATTCGCGATTTTAGGTGATGCCGGGATTAATGCCAAAGTTCCGGACGACTTTTGGACAACGATTAAAGAGCACATGCTGACACGCTTTAAGGAGGGTCGTTTTGCCGACGGTCTTTCCGAAGGAATTATAATGGCGGGGGAACAACTTAAAACCCAGTTCCCTTACCAGGATGACGATGTGAACGAACTTTCGGATGAGATATCGTTCGGGGAAAAATAAAAAACATGAGACAACTACTTTTAATATTAACCCTTTTTATTGGTTTAACTTCTTTTGCGCAGGATATTCCCGATCGAACAGATCGTTTGGTGAATGATTTTGCCCAGGTATTGACTCCTGCACAGGAAAACCAATTGGAGGCACAACTTGACGACTTTGACCGTCGTACTTCAACTCAAATTTTGGTGGTAACTGTTCCAACATTGAATGGTTACGATGCCGGAGATTATGCATTTCGCCTGGGCGAGAAGTGGGGCGTTGGTCAAAAAGGAAAAGACAATGGCGTTGTTGTGCTGTTTAAACCAAAAACAAGCGATTCGCGCGGTCAGGTTTTTGTGGCTGTTGGCTACGGACTGGAAGGCGTAATTCCCGATGCCATTGCAAACCGCGACATTGTGAACAATGAGATGATCCCTCGCTTTAAGCGGAATGACATATACGGCGGATTACAGAATGGCGTGAATGTAATTATGGCTTTGGCATCCAAGGAATATACGGCGGCTGAGTATCATAAAAAAGCAAGCGGCAAAAATGCCGGTTCCGGCGTAGGTATTATCGTACTGATCTTCTTTGCATACTTTATCATTTCCATTTTCCGCGGACGCCGGCGTTATTATACCGGTGGTAGTCGGGCTGGAAGCAGCTTGCCTTTCTGGTTGCTGATGGGAGGAATGATGAACTCGGGTAGTCGTGGTGGCTCCTGGGGGAACTTCTCAGGCGGTGGCGGAAGCTTTGGTGGCGGAGGCGGCTTTGGCGGTTTCGGCGGCGGTGGCTTT
>NZ_JBZQJF010000273.1:0-6108 GCF_059905295.1 Mangrovibacterium sp. | reverse complement strand
GAATTCGCAAGTTCCCAATTGTTCCAATTGCAAACGCAATGGGAGCGTGTTGAAATAGTTTGCCATTTTTTTGAGTATTTATTTTATGATTTAAGTCTGTAAATTCAACTTACGTTGATACCGTTTTCGGGTTAGGAAATCCGGAGTTTAAATTTTCGAATACAAAGCAAGGGAATATTCAGTAGAAAGTCGAGTAAAAAAGCTTGAATTTTTGGTAATTTTCATGGATTGCATGAACGTTTGTGAGTTGTGGTGCGTAGTTTTTGTTAAAATTCAGCTATTTAGGGCGTATTTGTTTTGTTCTCGAAATGGTAATTTTTATCGTGAAAGGGAGTGTGATCGGTATTGGAGGGGAGAGTAACCGCTCTCTCGTTTAAAGAATTTGGTGAAGTACGATTGATCATCAAAGTTAAGCTGGTGAGCGATTTCGGCAACACTTAGGTTGGTGTGCACCAGCAATCGTTTTATTTCCAGAATTTGTTTTGCCTTGATGATCTGAGTTGATGTTTTGCCGGTCAGATGTTTGACGGTTTGAGTGAGATGGTTAGGAGTAACAGCCAACATGTCGGCATATTGTTTCAGCGAGAGATTTTGATGATTGTTTTCTTCAACTAAATGATAAAATCGTTTTACCAAAATGTGTCCTTTCCCTTTTCCCGAGATATTTTCCGATGTTTTGTAGCGACTGCTGCAGGTCATTAAAATCAGGTCGAGCAACGAGCGAAGCAGGTTTAGCTTATTTGTGTCGTTGGGATTTAATTCGGTGATGCTTCTTTGAAATAAACCTTCAAGGAATAAAATGTCGCTTTCGTTTTCCAGAATGAGGGGCGGGTTATCCTGTTTCAGATTGTAAAAGAAAGGGAATTCAATCAAGCTGTTTTGGTTGCTGCGGTTAACCAGATAAAAATCAGCAGTAAAGATGAAGATGTATCCTTCAATGTCGTGCGAGAACTCAATTTTGTGTGCTTGTCCGGGCGACATGAAAAACACACAGGGTGGTTTAATATCATAACGGTTTCCATCAATCACATGAAATCCGGAGCCTCGCTTGAGGTACAAAACTTCGAAGAAGTCGTGCCTGTGCGGATATTTCACGCTAAAGTGCCGTTTGGCATCAAACACTTCAACCTGAAACTGCTGACTCTTTCGCTCGTTAGAGCTGAAATTGTCGAGACTGTATACCGGTAAATGTTCGTTGATGGAATTCATGCAGGTTTAGAAATCAATTGACCGGGTGACTTTAAGTCACCCGGTCAATGCTATATACTTTAGTCCATTGCTTCCAATAAAGCGTCGCGTTCTTTTAAGAACTCAGAAAGTCGTTCGATCGGGTCGCGGGTGATGGCGATCCGGCCCGAGCGGATAAATTGAAGCACACCGAACTGGGAAAGATCTTCAAACATCTTTTGTGTTTCTTCTTTATGTCCGGTTTTTTCAATTACGGTGAAATCTTTTGTGATTTCCAAAATACGGGCACCTGAAGTGCGAACCAACTGTTCAATCTGGTCGCTTTCGTAAAGGGCTTCGGTCGGAACTTTGTATAATGCTAATTCCTGGAAAACCATTTCATCGTTTCTGTGGTAGAAAGCTTTTAGTACATCAACCACTTTTTCGACTTGTCCCACCACTTTTTTAATTCGTTCTTCGGTCTCGTTTATCACGACGGTAAATTTTGAAATTCCCGGGATTGCGGAAGCCGATACAGTAAGACTTTCGATATTGATTTTTCTACGTGTGAAAATGATTGTGATTCTATTCAGCAGACCAATGTTGTTCTCCGAGTATATTGTGATGATAAATTCTTGTTTCATAATGAATTTGTTTAAAGATTAAGCTTCAAGAATGATATCGGATACCGAAGCGCCTGACGGTACCATTGGAAATACGTTATCTTCTTTCTCAACAACTACTTCCAATAAATAGGGGCCATCGTGATCCAGCATTTGTTGAATGCCTGCATCCAGGTCATCACGCTTGGTGACTTTGTGGGCTGCCATTCCGAAACCATTGGCGATCATGATGAAGTCCGGGTTGTGTAACTCGGTAAACGAGTAACGTCTGTCGAAAAACAGCTGTTGCCACTGGCGAACCATTCCCAGGAAGTTGTTGTTCAGCAGAATGATTTTTACCGGAAGCTTGTTTTGTACAATTGTCCCCAGTTCCTGTAAGGTCATTTGGAAACCACCGTCACCTACGAAACAGCAAACAGTGCGGTCTTTTGCGCCAAGTTGTGCTCCCATGGCAGCCGGAACTCCGTAACCCATTGTTCCAAGTCCGCCGGAAGTTACATTACTCTTCGATTGCGTGAATTTGAAGTAGCGGGATGCGATCATTTGTTGTTGACCAACATCGGTAACCAGAACGGCATTGTTTTTAACTTTTTCGGAGGTGATGCGAACTGCTTCACCCATTGTCAGGCCGTTTTTGGTTGGGAAGGTATCCTTTTGGATGACTTTCTCCATTTCGATTTTATCGCAGTCGCGGAATTCCTTCAACCATGATTCGTGTTTGTTTTCTTTCACATTCATGGTCAACATTGGGAGTGATTTTTTAGCACTTCCAAGTACGCCTACATCGGCTTTCACGATCTTGTTGATTTCGGCCGGATCAACTTCAAGATGAATGATCTTGGCGTTGGTTGCATATGAACCTACGTTTCCTGTTACACGGTCGTCGAAGCGCATTCCAACTGCAATAATCAGGTCTGCCTCGTTGGTCTTAATATTGGGACCGTAGTTGCCGTGCATACCCAGCATACCCACATTCAACGGATGGTCGCTTGGCATTGCAGAAAGGCCAAGAAGGGTCCATGCGGCCGGGATGCCGGTCTTTTCAACGAACTCCATTAGTTCCTGTTCTGCATCGGCGATGATTACACCTTGCCCGAACAGCAACAATGGTTTTTTTGCTGCGTCGATCAGTTCGGCAGCTTCTTTTATTTTAAAAGGGTCAACCGGATGTTCCGGGATATATGAACGGATTTTTGTACACTTTTTATAGGCGAAATCCAGCTCCTGAAATTGAGCATCTTTAGCGATGTCGAGCAATACCGGACCAGGACGACCTGATTTAGCGATGTAGAAAGCTTTGGCAATAGCTTCCGGTATTTCTGATGCATCGGTAACCTGATAGTTCCATTTGGTAACTGGCATGGACAGGCCAATTACGTCAGATTCCTGAAAGGCATCAGTCCCTAATAAAGGAGATGCAACCTGACCGGTAATACATACCAGCGGGATGGAATCAATTTGAGCATCGGCAAGCCCTGTAATCAGGTTTGTGGCACCAGGACCAGAAGTCGCGAAGCAGACCCCTGCTTTTCCGGAAACTTTAGCGTATCCTTCAGCAGCGTGGATAGCACCTTGTTCGTGACGAGTCAAAATGTGAGTGACCTGTTGATCGAAATCGTAAAGGGCATCGTAAACTGGCATGATTGCTCCGCCCGGATATCCGAAAATAGTATCCACTCCTTCTTCCAGTAATGAAAGAATGATCGCTTGTGATCCTGTGATTCGTTTTGTTGCCATATTAAATTCAAGTTTTGTTGATTTACTAATCTATTAAGCGAACAGCACCTTTATCCGCCGACGATACCAGGCTGGCATAGGCTTTCAGTGCTTTGCTTATATTTCTTTGTCGGCCAACGGGTTTGAATGCATCTTTCCCTTTAGCCTCCTCTTCTTTTCTTCTTTGATCGAGTACTTCCTGGCTAAGCAGAACATTGATTTTACGAGCCGGAATATCAATCTCAATCGGGTCGCCGTCTTTAATTAATGCAATGGCTCCGCCTGCTGCTGCTTCCGGCGATGCGTGACCAATTGATAAGCCTGATGTACCTCCGGAAAAGCGACCATCAGTCAACAGGGCGCATTTTTTATCCAGTTGCATAGATTTCAGATACGATGTTGGGTAAAGCATTTCCTGCATACCCGGACCTCCTTTGGGGCCTTCGTAACGGATGATGACGACATCACCGGCTTGAACTGCATCACCCAGAATACCGTTTACAGCAGCCTCTTGCGATTCAAAAACTCGTGCTGTTCCTTTAAATTGATAAACTGAAGGATCCACACCTGCTGTTTTAACAATACAACCGTCTTCGGCAATGTTGCCGTACAGAACAGCCAAACCGCCATCTTTGTTGTAGGCATGATCCAGGTCGCGGATACAACCACTTGCACGATCGGTGTCAAAATCGGTATAGTAATTTTCCTGAGATCCCATCACCAGGTTGCGGTAACCGCCGGGAGCTGATTTGTAACGTTGGGTGTTTTCTTCTTTTGCAGCGACACTCATGATGTCGTAATGGGAAATCGCCTCGTCCAATGTCAGACCATCGGCACGGGGAACCGAAGTATCCAGATGTCCGCCACGGCTTAATTCGGCGAGAATTCCGAGGATACCACCGGCGCGGTTCACGTCTTCAATGTGATAGTGTCCGTTTGGTGCAACCTTACACAGGTTGGGAGTTATTTTCGATAAATCGTTGATATTCTTCATGGTGAAATCTACGCCTGCTTCGTGTGCAACAGCAAGGATGTGAAGCACAGTGTTGGTCGATCCGCCCATTGCAATATCTAATTTCATAGCGTTTTCGAATGCAGCTTTTGTTGCAATATTACGCGGAAGCACACTGTCGTTGCCATCCTGGTAATATTTGTAGGTGATTTCTACAATTTTTTTGGCTGCTGTTTCGAATAAACGTTTGCGGTTTGCGTGTGTTGCTACAATGGTTCCGTTACCTGGAAGGGATAAACCTAAAGCTTCAGTTAAACAGTTCATTGAGTTTGCTGTGAACATTCCTGAACAGCTTCCGCAAGTAGGGCAGGCATCGCGTTCAACTTTGGCCAGGTAACTTTCGTCAACATTCGGATCGGCACCCAAAACCATGGCGTCAACCAAGTCGAATTTTTTACCTTCTACATCACCGGCTTCCATTGGGCCGCCAGAAACAAAGATTGCCGGAATATTCAGGCGCATAGCGGCCATCAACATTCCCGGGGTAATTTTGTCACAGTTTGAGATACAAACCATCGCATCTACTTTATGCGCGTTGCACATGTATTCAACACTGTCGGCAATAACATCACGCGAAGGAAGCGAATAAAGCATTCCATCGTGTCCCATAGCGATCCCGTCGTCGATCGCAATTGTATTAAACTCGGCTGCAAAGCAACCTTGCTTTTCGATTTCACCTTTAATATATTGGCCAATATCGTGCAGATGGACGTGCCCCGGAACAAATTGGGTAAATGAATTGACGATTGCAATCATTGGTTTCCCAAATTGCTCTTCTTTTACTCCGTTGGCACGCCAAAGGCTGCGTGCACCTGCCATTCTTTTTCCTTCAGTCGTAGTCGCTGATCTTAATTTGTTTTGCATTTGGTTCGTGCTTTGATATTTTCCTAAAAAAAGCCCTTCTCTTCTCGAGAAAGGCTTGTTTATATTTTAATTCAACAACAGGCAGCCTTCCTCAGCAATGACCAAGAATGACGAGGAGGATGACCACCAAATGATATGTCGAATAATGTTTCATAGATCTTATTAAAAATGAAAAAAGCCATTCCCTTTTGTGTGAGAATGGCTACCTGATATACCAACGTGTAACATCCTCACTTCGCTTGCGAAATGACAATTACCAGAATGACAACAACGTTAGATATGATAGCCGAGATTTTCATCTTTTATTTTTATATTGGAACAAAAGTATGAATTAATTTCAAAATGCAAAACTAATTCGTAAGTAAAAGTGGCAGTTTGCTGAAAATCCATTAGTTGAAAGATACTCTGAGTAGGGAAATGTAAAAGATATTTGTTGCTCGTTTCTTATTTGTTGGTCTAACTGCTTTTTATCTGACAAATAGATAATATTTTATGGTCTTTTTTAGTTAGTGGAATGAATCTAAATTTTTGAAGAATGAAGTTGTTGGATGAGCAGGATTTAATATTTATGAGGCGGGCTATTGCTTTGGCCGAGCAGGGGATGAACGCAAAAGCTGGTGGTCCTTTTGGAGCGCTGGTCGTTAAGGATGGAGAAATTATTGCTGAAAACTATAACCGGGTAACTTCGGAGAACGATCCAACAGCGCATGCCGAAGTGCTTGCCAT
>NZ_JBZQJF010000272.1:0-6837 GCF_059905295.1 Mangrovibacterium sp. | reverse complement strand
CGACTTAAACGATTTATCACTATCGAGCCTGCTGCGGTTTTCCCAAATCTTCAGAAAAACCTCCTGAATGATCTCTTCCGATTCATTGGACGACTTGAGGTAGGAAAGTACAAAGTGATATAACTTCTGACTATACCGATCAAACAGCTGTTCGAAAGCAGCAGTGGAATTATTACTGAGTGCAATCACCAGTTTTTGATCGTCGATAGGGAGAGGCTGTTTCAAATTTTCAATTGTTGATTAGTCAAGCAGCCTCAAAAATAGTCGTTTTAATCTGTGTTTCTGTATGTATGCCAGATTAATTTATGAGCTGAATAATATTCAAAGTACCAAATGATCACAAATTTTTTGATCCGAAATTGAGATCAGTCAATGCAGTATCGACTTATCCTAAAAGGGTCATTAATACTTATTTGATAAAATTCGGCCAGCGGATTAGTAGTGTAGTCCACAAAATGAAAGACATGCAATCACTCAACTTAAGAGGTTATCCGATCCAATCACTCAATCGTTTTTTCATCGTGGCTATTTACGAAAAGGATCGCATTGCTTTCGTAGCCTTCAAAAATCTTACTGCCTTCATGTTTCAGATGATCTCCCCGGAAGCCGGTAATAACAAGCCCGGCATCAACCGATCGCTCATTAATCATCTCCCGAATTGAAATACCCGGTTTTTCTTCCAGTATTTCGACATTCTTCAAGGTAATTGGCAAACGTCCTTTGGTTATCAGATCTTGCAGTTCAACTTTACTTTTTTCAATATTCTCGGGAGTCGAAACCTCAAAAATCTTAATATTAGTCTTCTTCCAATCGGGGTGTGCTCCGATGATAAAACCAAGCAAAATCATTAAGTTGGCGTTGTGCTCATCGGTACGCTGTAGCCAAACGTGGATATCATTTCGTGTATCGATTTTTCGTTTTCCGGTTCGTAAAATCAACACATCAAAATCGCCGGCATTCACCAAGGCATAATTTTCGGTGATGCGTTTCAGACTAACTGCATCCTCGACATCACTGTCAAAAATCAACATGTTATTCTCCATTCCGGCAATGCCCGGTAATTGGATTGCCTGTGCAATGGCCGAAGTAAACGAAGGTGAAATAATCGTATCCACATAAACATGGCTTTCAATCCGGTCGAACTGGCTAATCAAAGACTCCAGATTTTTTCGGGCTTCCAGGTTTGCTGCTTTCGAAAAATAACCTTCCATAAAATGAATGTAGGTTCCGAAACCATATTTATAAGCCATCCAGTTTTGTAACCGGAAGGCATGCTTACGCTCAAAACTACGATCGGTAATACAAATCGAACTCGGACGCCACTCTTTAAACGAACTCCGCTTCCGGGCTTTTTGCAGGAAAACCTGCATCGACCGGTTTAATTGAAAGATTGAGTTCGTAAAGATGATTTCCAGCCCTTTCCGATCTCTGTGAAAATAGTCGACAACCAGGTAAATAAGCGCCATGGACACCAAAGCGATCAAGGCATACATCGAGTCGATTTTAAACATCACGTACAAGGCCGTAACAAAACCAATAAGCGAAAAGTACCAGCGCGAACGAAAAGACGGGCGGTAAGAAGGAGAAGAGCCAAAATGATTCAAAAATGAAATCAAACAAAGCGAACCGTAGGTCACCATAAAGAACATGGAGATGATTCGGGCAACGATGTTTACATTACCTAGCGCCACAAAAACAAAGGCAATAATAATCGTGACCAAGGTTGCTTTTTGCGGTTCTCCTTTATGATCGTTCGCCCCCAGGAAACCATTAATCTTTTTACTTGGGAACGATGCATCGACGGCCAAAGCCTGCAGGGTACGTGGTGCAACCATAATTGAACCAATTGCCGACGAAATGGTAGATGCTGCTAAGCCAATTGGAACAACGATATTTCCGGCAATGGCAATATTCCCCATAATCAGCTGCTCATTCAACAAATCGGTCTCTGAAGCTGATGCGGCCAACTTCCAGGAAACAAATACATAGACGATCATTCCCATAACAGTGGCAACAGTGGTTCCAAAAGGAATCGACTTGGCCGGATTCTTCAAATCGCCCGAAAGTCCGACACCGGCAGTCATCCCTGTAAAAGCCGGAAAAATGATGGCAAAAATGAAGAAGAATTGATCCATATTGCGCAAGTCGGCATGAAACAGACTAAACGTAGAACTTTCACTAAAATCGGTCGTTCCGATAAAAAACATCACCAGCGAGACTGCCAAAATACCAACAATAACATACAAAGTTTTCACCCCAAGGTTGGCTCCTTTGGTTAAAATAAGGACTGCCAAAATTCCCATCGATGGTAAACTAACAACCTGTCGTGGCAGGTCGAGTCCCCAGCTATCTTTTGCAATATTGAAAAGCTGTTCAAACGATTCGGTAAAGGCAATAACATAGAATGCCACACTAATAGCCTGCGACAAGTACAAAGCAATACCAATTGTTGCCCCGATATTTAGCCCAAACGAGCGGGAGATAATAAAGTATTCGCCCCCTCCCTCAACGCGTTTATTGGTGGCCAACTCTGAAATAGCCAGAGCTGTCGGGATCGTTACCAGGTGACCAACCAAAATAATCAGGATTACTCCCCAGAAGCCCAGGGTTCCAACACCGAAACCAAAACGCAAAAACAGAATTGCTCCCAGGATGGTAGAAATAGCCGTGAAAAATACCGGCGCAGTCCCAAATGATTTCATCTTATCACTCATAGATGACTAAATTAATGGAATCGGAAATAAGAAGCGATTATTATGCTCACTTTTTTAACACATAAAAGAAGGTCTTTCCCTGTGTCAGATCATCAAAATTGTAGATTTTTTGCCCCGGATGCCGCTCATAGAAGGAAAGCATGGCGATATCGCCGGCACAAAACAACGAGTGAATACACATCAAACTAAAGCAAAAATATGCTGCCGGATGGTGCAATAGCAGCAGCCCTGAAATGATTGTAAGCACATTCACCCAGATAAACGGTGCCAAGGCTACACGACGAAAAACAGGGTAATCAATCACCTGTTGATCAGCAGCAACATAAAAAATGAATTTTCGCCATATTGCACCGGCTTTCAGACTTCGAACTCCGCTTCGCCAATAAGCTACGGCATGTAAAAACTCATGTAAAATCACCAATATAGTTACTGAAAACAGCAATGCCGCTCCCATCCACAGCAAAGGCACCCAGTTTCCACGGTAAGCCGGCACCACACTCATGCCAAACAAGGCGGCATAAAGTAAGAGCATCGCTATTTGATAAAAACTAAATAAGCGCATAGAACGAGTCGGTTCGTAAACCTGCTCCATAATAAACGCCTTGATTTGACGATGATCAATTTCCCGCAACAACTCAAAAGCCGGATCTGTTTTTAAGTCTTTGGGCGTATAGCTTCTCATGCGTCTCGTTCCTTTAAAACCATTAGCAAAGCTTTCAAACTAATCAGTCGGCTAAACAGGGCATAAATCATTCCAGCAACGATCACAAATGACACTCCAAGGAGCCAGTTTCCAATGAAGAGACTGATTTTTCCGACCAAAATAAGAAAGAGCAAATATCCCGTAAAGCGCAATAAAAGCAGGTAGTTTACTTTCAGTTTAAAATAGATGGAAGCCAGAATCACCTGCACCAACGCTATTCCGGTCTGCGTGAACATAGCTGTTATGGCAGCGCCTTCAGCCTTAAATCTTGGAATAAGGATGATATTCAAGCTAAAATTGAAAACCATAAAAGCCATCGCCACCAGGTTGAGCGACTTTAAATTGCCGTTGGCGGTCAGTAAGGTTCCAAAAATATAAGTTGTTGCAATCCCCGTGAACCCGATCATTAACAGACGAAGTACAAGGGCCGACACTTCGATATGCTGATGATATAAAGCCTCCATAATGTCGGTAGCATAAAACTGGCAAAGTATCATTCCCAGCATAGCCGGAACCATAATCAGTTCGAACGAAAAGCGAAGTAAGGACGATATATCTTCACCCTTCTTCAGCATGCGCGAGAAAATAGGAAGTAATAAGCCCGAGAACAATAAGCCCATCATGGCAGCTGCATCCTGCAACCGGAATGCCTGAGCATAAATTCCGGCCTGCTTATCGCCATCAATTCGAAGGAAACGCTCCAACAAGACCGAATCTACCCGGGTATAAACCGACATAAACAGTACCAACAACGCATAAGGCAAACTTTGACGCAAGAAAGAGCGATAGATTTTCCAATTAAAACGCAAGCGGAAACGCCCCGTGTAATGCACCACAAAAGCCCAAACAATCAGGGTGGTTAGCACATAGGCAACAGTTTGTGCATAGACAAACCATTCGACCGAAAAATAACCGCCAAACCAATTGGTAAACAGCAGCACACTACACAAGCCAATCATTAAGGTACGATCGACCACCGAGAGCAAACCATCGGTGCGGAAATAATGCAAAGCACTGATATTGGAGCGCAAGTAGGCGGTAAACGATACTAAAAACTGGTTGAATATTAAAAAGAACAGCAAATAAAACTGCCGCGAATTATAACCAACAACCCAGGCCACCAGCAGGCATAAAAGGGCATAAGCAAAGGCCAGCACAAACTTCAAACTAACCAGGAAACTCAGGTATTTGGGCAGAAGTTGTGTATGACGGGCAATGGTCCGGTTATTAAAATTGGTAATCCCTAAGTCAAGGAAAATATTCAAGACCAGCGAAAAGCTAAACAAGGCGAAATACATGCCATACTCCTCAGCACCAAGCACATTCTGCACGGTCCGGTCAATTCCCAAAACCCAAAAGGGTTTAACCAGAAGATTCAGAAAAAGCAACAACAATAAGTTGGTAAAAAACTTTCGTTTCAACGGATGGTTTGTTTTTGCAGATTATCGGATAAATGTAGAAAATTTTTAGTCAGACTTTGTACATTTGAGATAAATCAGGAAAACAATCAGATCGATGATTATTGCCGTTAACACGCGAATTTTGCTGAAAGGGAAGCTGGAAGGTATCGGTTGGTTTACCCGTGAAACGCTGCAGCGGATCACCCGAAACCACCCCGAACACCAGTTTATCTTCATTTTCGACCGTCCCTACGACAACGAATTTGTGTTTTCGGCGAATGTTACCCCGGTTGTTGTTTCTCCACCGGCGCGCCACCCCATTTTATGGTATATTTGGTTCGAATGGCGCATTCCCCGCATCTTGCGTAAATACAAAGCCGATCTGTTCCTGTCGCCCGATGGCTACCTGTCGCTCCGCAGCCGGATAAAACAGCTGGCCGTGATCCATGATATCAACTTTGCGCACCGTCCCAAAGATCTGCCCTTTCTTTATGCGCTGTACTATAACTATTTCTTCCCCAGGTTTGCCCGGCGGGCTAACCGTATTGCTACGGTCTCCTATTATTCGAAAGAAGATATTGTGCGAACCTACAACATTGACGCCGATAAGGTTGATGTGGTATACAACGGCGTAAACAAGCTATACACCCCCACCTTGCCGGAAGAACAAGCAGTAACCCGCAACAAATACACCGATGGTATTCCTTATTTTTTGTATATCGGATCGTTGCATCCGCGGAAAAATATTTGCGGCTTACTCCGTGCTTTCGATGCCTATCGCACATCAACCGACAAAGATACCAAGCTGCTGATTACCGGTGATGCCATGTTTAAAACCGACGACATTGTACGAACTTACGAGGGAATGCGCCACCGAAAGGATGTGATTTTTACAGGCCGCTTGTCGACCCAGGATTTGCACCAGGTATTGGGAGCAGCTATGGCCTTAACCTTTGTACCTTTTTTCGAGGGATTCGGCATTCCGGTGATTGAAGGTATGAGTGCCGGAATTCCGGTAATTTGTTCCAATACGACCTCACTACCCGAGGTTGGTGGTCATGCGGTATTGTACGCCGATCCATTTGCCGTTTCGCAAATTAAAGATGCCATGATTCGAATTGCCAATGAAGCTGAACTACGCGAAATCCTGGTAACAAAGGGGCAAAAACAACAACAGAAATTTACCTGGGACAAAACCGCCGAAATGCTCTGGGGAAGCATCCAGATTTGTATGAACAGCTAAGTGCAGCCGGGTACTGCAAGCATTTCTACATCGGCAACCGGCCCCCCGGGGATTCGGACAGCACAAAAGAAGCAACCGACGAATACAGCTGAAGTCACTCCTTCTAATTCCCGACGAAAACCATCGCAGTTTGTCTTTAAAATGTCACTTTTTTACACAAACCACAGCGGCATGCTTTTTACAACTGCTGAATTTTCCGTTTCTCCCTGTTTTTTCATCCGCTGCAGTTCTACGGTATTGCTCTTTAGGTCCGGAAAGGATCATTTTTGTTGTATTGGTATCAGCAGGGAGGGTCCGTAACATTACTCCGCACATGAGTATTCATATCCGAGGGTCGGATAGAACCACTCAGCACATGAGTGTTCATATCCGAGGGTCGGGTAGCACCACTCAGCACATGAGTATTCATATCCGAGGGTCGGGTAGCACCACTCAGCACATGAGTGACCTTTCCTGAGGGTCAGGTAGAACCACTCATCATATGAGTGACCTTTCCTGAGGATCGGGTAGCACTACTCAGCATATGAGTAGTCGTTTCCGAAGGTCGTGTAGCACTAGTCTGCACATGAGTATCGTTCATCAAAGCTAATCTTCCGAAAAAAGGAGCCGATGACTCTCAGGTTTCCAAATTTTCGTCCTTTGGAAACGCTCATTCTCCACTCTTACTGAATATTTCGAAACAATTATAGTGTCTTTGCACACTCGCGTTCATTCATTTTCAGAAAAAGCGGGCTCGTACCGGTTTGCTCAATTCCCTTATCTTTGTCCAAAATCAAT
>NZ_JBZQJF010000271.1:0-3170 GCF_059905295.1 Mangrovibacterium sp. | reverse complement strand
CTGAAGCAGCGACTTCCAGCAGCTTTTTATCGTGATTATGTACCAAGCTGGATTGATTGTCGAATAGCATTGTCGCTCCACCCTCCGGAGTGAACGGGGCCCATTCCGGCACCATCTCATTATTGGGATTTCCGGTCCAGGCAAAAGTTGCCCAGGTCTTGCTCATCTTCCTTGCTAATGCGTACGCCTCGGGCGAACCACTATTGTATTCTTCGGTGCGTGCAATATTGTTGAAGACAAAAGCGATTTCCATGCAATGGCTCGATTTCAACATGCCATCCAGATGCGGAGCATTCCATTTGAACACATAATTATAAACAGGAGCTCCCCCCGGGACTGAAGATTTTAGCTTAATAAAATCCAGCAACATCGGGCGGAACATTAAATCAACATCTTTCATATCCGATGGCAACTTGGTGTTTGGATAAGCCTCCTTAAAAGCAGCCACATAAGCGTCAGTTTTGTCGCCATAACGCTCTTTCAAATAATTTACAATTGTCGCTTCGTCAGCGTGAAGTAGCTCTGCACCTCCGCCAAATGATCCGAATTCAACCTGGTTTGATCCGGCAATGAGCGGAATGTCTTTTGACAATTCTTCTGCTCCCGGAGCTCCCGGTTGCAGTGGTATAAATTCACCATCGCAGGAAGGCGCCCAACCTAAACGTCCAAGTCCTTTTCCCGCTTTTGCAAAAGCACGACTACCGGCAGCCAGTAGTTCATCATAAGGAACGTCCTTCAACTTATTCACTTCATTCTTTTTCAAACCCAGCTCATCCATAATGGCCAAACCAACTTTTTGCGTAGCCTCTTTGGTTGCAAAGCGACCAAGTGCTCCGCTTTGCATTATTGCTTTGTGAAATAAACCTTTAGCAGAAGGTGTATACAGCAGGGTAGCTACTTTTCCGCCACCTCCCGACTGACCGAAAATAGTCACGTTGCCAGGATCACCGCCAAAATTGCCGATGTTGTTATGCACCCACTCTAACGCTGCGACAACATCCATCATTCCAACATTAGCCGACTGAGCATACTTCTCGTCAACAGCAGAAAGGTCAAGAAAGCCTAGTACATTTAATCGATGATTGATTGAGACAACAACAACATCACCTGTTCGACTCAGGTTTTCGCCATCATAACTAGGCAGCTCACAAGATGAACCAGCCGTATAACCACCACCGTGCAACCAAACCATCACCGGCCGTTTTTTACCGTCGTTAATAGCCGGCGACCAAACGTTTAGATTTTGGCAAGCATCTTCTTTCATGTACCAGAAATTGTGTTGTTGGGCAAACTCCATCTCATCAAATAAGATCATGGACTCAACATTAATCGGGCAAACGGGACCATAGGACCTGCAACTTCTCACGCCCTCCCATTTATCCGGCTTTTGCGGAGGCATAAAGCGCTCAGCTTTGGCATATGGAATACCTTTGTAATTGAAAATCCCCTGATGGACATAGCCAATTACATCACCCGATTCAGTTGTTGTTCGTGCAGTTTCACTATTCGCGATCATCGGGTGTGAAATAGGCGATTCGCCAGAAACCGATGCTTTTTCTGCCATTAATTGACAAGCACCAAGACCAAGCATTAGAATAGCAGAAAGGAAAAATTGTGTTTGTT
The DNA here is from genome assembly GCF_059905295.1 of Mangrovibacterium sp. Lineage (NCBI taxonomy): Bacteria > Pseudomonadati > Bacteroidota > Bacteroidia > Marinilabiliales > Prolixibacteraceae > Mangrovibacterium > Mangrovibacterium sp. The sequence goes on along the minus strand of NZ_JBZQJF010000271.1, from coordinate 1,547 downwards.
TCAGAAACTTCATTGGTTAGGTTTTAGTCTTTATTAAAAATAGCTTTTGAAAATTCATTTACAATCGACCGATTGAACGCCACATATCCAGCTCTATTTTAAACCGGTCATCAATCACTTCACAGTTCGTGTCAATACGCATCGTCGGTCTGTCCTTTAGATTATAGGCCGGCCATTCAGGAACATCTTTGGCAGCCGGTTTACCTGTTCGTGCAAAAGTCGACCACAATTCTGCCATTTTGTGCGAAGCCACGTAACGGTCCGGTTTATCTCCGGCAAAGCTCCAGTGTGGTCCTTCTCCTTCTTTCGGCGGAACTTCATTATTAAACTTGAAGGTGATGTCCATGGCATGCGGAGTTCCCATTTCATAATCGGTTCCGGGGATCTTCATATTCGACTTGTAACCGAAATTGTACAGATAAACGGGCGCACCGTTTTGCTTTACTTTCTTTTCTGCGATCTCAATTGTTCCGAGCCCCATCAATGCGATTGATTTAACAGCCACATAAATATCCGGAGCCGAAGCCTTCGGGCGCGCAGTACGGTAAGCTTCGATAATTTTAGCTGTATCACTGCCAAATTGGGGCTCCAACTTAGCGGGCAATTCATCAAAGCCAATCTTGAAGGAATCTGCATCATGCCGCTCCCAGGCAAAGAAGGTATATTCATCTTCGTTCCAGCCGGTCATCAATGGTTTATTTTTTGATATCTCCGGAGCAGTCGGATCAAACGGATGATTCAGCAGAACCACTCCATCAACAACGGGTCCAAACCCATTCATACCAGGCATATTGATCTTTTCCTGGAAAGGAGGAATGAAGGTGAACTTATTTTGTAGCGTCAGCAAATCTTCAGCAGGAACATCAAGCAATTTTCGCCAGTTATTTTTGGCAATATTCAGCTCTTTCAGTACCATCTCTGTTGTTTGAGCAGCTAATTCCGTTGTTAACATGCGAACTCCCGGGCCACTCTCGATAGAAGCTTTGTTAAAATATGATGAAGCCTCAGGCATCGCATATAAACAGGAGGTTTTTGCACCACCGCCGGATTCTCCGAAGATCATCACATTATCCGGGTCACCGCCAAACTGAGAGATATTATCATTCACCCATTTCAGGCCGGCAGCGATATCAGCTATACCCATGTTTCCGGATCCGGCATAATCAGATCCGGCAATCTCATCCAAATAAAGAAATCCCAGCAGCCCCAGCCGATGATTTGTTTCAACTACGACAACATCAAAGTTACGAGCCAGATTAGTACCATCTTGTCCGGGAGCTCCCCCCGAGCCCCCCACGAATCCGCCACCATGATTGTAAAACATGACCGGACGTTTCTTCCCGTCGTTTGCCGGTGTCCACACATTCAGGAACAAGCAATCCTCAGCAGGTGCAGGCTCTCCACGTCTGGGACTCTGAATAGCCGGAGGCCCCAATTCCAAAGTATCCTTCACTCCCATCCAGGGCTCTAAAGGTGCGGGTCTGCGAAAACGTCGATCTCCTGAAATTCGACCAGCATAAGGTACTCCTTTAAAAATATTTACCCCT
>NZ_JBZQJF010000270.1:0-19194 GCF_059905295.1 Mangrovibacterium sp. | reverse complement strand
TTTGCCACTCGTGCGTAAGGTTAGCCAGTACGGCAAATTCACCTTGACCGATATGCTGGGGCGTTTTTACGGTGAAACTGCCCGCAAATCGGCTTCTGTCATTATACCTCTGGCCTGGACGGGTATCGTAGCAGCACAAATTATTGCCGCCGCAAAAATCCTGTTCAGCTTATTTGGCTTGCCCTACGCCGATGGCGTTATCATCTCGTCCGGCGTATTCATCATTTACACCTTAATTGGCGGACAAATTTCAATTTTAAAGACCGACTTCGTTCAGGCCATCATCATTTTGGCAGGCATCGTTTGCTCGGCTATCTTTTTGTCGTTTACTCCTGGTACGCACACCAGCCCAATAGCAGCAACATTTCCCTTCAACAGCCATTTTTCCACCACCGATTTGCTCATCCTGTTTCTGACCTTTTCAAGCACCTTCGTCGTGGGCCCCGATATTTACTCCCGGGTCTTTTGTGCCCGCGATGAGAAAACGGCCCGGCGAAGCATCGCTATTGTTGCGGGTATCCTCATCCCCTTTGCCTTTGTTTTAACTTATTTAGGCGTTTTTGCGGTCGAAAACCTGTCGCAGGAGCAACTCACCCATTCGGTGGTCTTAGTTGATTTAATCGCTCAATACTTACCCGAATGGGTGCTTGGCTTGATGGCTGCCGCCCTGTTGTCCGCCGTGCTATCTTCGGCCGATACAACCTTACTAACAGCCTCGATGATGGTAAGCGAGTTATTCCAAAAGGATATCGACAACCGGAAATCGCTGAACACGACGCGCCTGTTTATTGTATTGATCGGAATCGCGAGCATGCTGATTGCTCTTCAAATCACGTCGATCATTGGAACCTTACTGCTGGCTCTGGCCTTTTACTCCGGTGCCTTCATTGTTCCCATTATCGCCGCCCTGGCTAATCTAAAGGTGAACAAAAACCTGAGCATTGTAGCCATGCTTTGCGGCGGCCTGTTAGCACTATCGGGTAAAATTCTGGCTTCGACTTATCACTACACCTGGGCAAACTGGATGATCGTCGGAGCTTTCGTCTTGAATTTCCTGATTCTTAAAATTCCTGAGAACAAAAAATCTGAATAGCCGGGGAGGCATTGCCGGCGAGCAACAGCCGTCTCCTGGGGGAAATAGGCTATTGCATACAAGCAATGGGCTGTCTCCCCAGGGAAATGTGTCATTGCCCACGCGCAATGACACGTCGTCTTCAGAAAATGGCTCATTGCCCGCCGACAATGGAACGTTTCCTCAAGGAGGGAAGCCATTGCTCGCCAGCAATGACCCGTTTCCTTCAGAAGAGAGCCTTTGCCGGCGCGCAACGGCCCTGCCTCATTCCTGCCTAAGCAATAAGTTGATAACCTTAAGGGATCCGATCTTTTGAAAAGAACGGAATCCAATCCTATAAGTCTTTTCCATCATCGCCATTCATAAAAAAAGCCCGCCGAAGCGAGCTTTTCAGATCAGTATTTGAATTGAATTATTTTGCGTAGTTCACAGCACGAGTTTCACGAATTACCGTGATCTTAATTTGCCCCGGGTAAGTCATTTCATCCTGAATGTGCTTAGCAATGTCGTATGACAATTGTTCGGTTTCTTTATCCGAAATTTTCTCGCTACCCACAATCACACGCAACTCGCGACCAGCCTGGATGGCATAAGTTTTCAGTACACCAGGGTAAGAAAGAGCCAAATCCTCCAACGCTTTCAAACGTTTGATGTAAGATTCAACAACTTCGCGACGAGCACCAGGACGAGCACCTGAGATGGCATCACAAACCTGAACGATCGGTGCCAGCATCGACTGCATTTCCACTTCGTCGTGGTGAGCACCAATAGCGTTGCAAATGTCCGGCTTTTCTTTAAACTTCTCAGCCAGTTTCATACCCAATACTGCGTGTGGCAATTCCGGCTCATCATCCGGCACTTTACCAATATCGTGCAACAAACCGGCACGTTTCGCCCATTTCGGGTTCAAACCTAACTCGGATGCCATAATCGCACACAGGTTAGCAACCTCGCGCGAGTGCTGCAGCAGGTTTTGTCCGTAAGAAGAACGGTATTTCATCTTACCAATCAAGCGAATCAATTCAGGATGTAAACCATGGATACCCAAATCAATTGTAGTACGCTTACCGGTTTCAATAATTTCCTCTTCAATTTGTTTCTTCACTTTACCCACAACCTCCTCGATGCGAGCAGGGTGAATACGTCCGTCGGTAACCAGTTGGTGCAATGCCAAACGTGCAATCTCACGACGTACCGGGTCGAAGCCTGAAAGAACGATCGCTTCCGGTGTATCGTCAACGATAATTTCAACACCGGTTGCAGCTTCCAAAGCACGGATGTTACGACCTTCACGACCAATGATACGACCTTTGATTTCGTCGCTTTCGATGTGGAAAATAGTCACAGCATTTTCAATAGCTGTTTCAGTAGCAACACGCTGAATGGTTTTCACCACCACTTTTTTAGCCTCTTTGTTAGCTGTCAGCTTCGCTTCTTCCATGATCTCGTTAATGTAAGACATGGCTTCCGTTTTAGCTTCATTTCTCAACGATTCAACCAGTTGTGATTTGGCTTCTTCAGCCGACAAACCGGAGATCGCTTCCAACTGCTCTACCTTTTGACGGTGCAGCTTTTCAAGATCTTCTTCCTTTTGTTGTACCAGGTTAATTTGAGCTGTCAGGTTTTCGCGAATGGTTTCCACATTGCGCTTTTCACTCTCAAACTCTTTTACAGTACGCTGAAATTCGTTTTTACTCTGCAGAAAGTTTGTTTCTTTCTGTTTCATTTTATTTTCGACAGAAGCAATCTTGCTGTTTTTATCGTTGATATACTTCTCGTGTTCAGCTTTTAATTGCAGAAATTTTTCTTTTGCCTGCAGGATCTTATCCTTTTTAATCACCTCACCTTCAGCTTCGGCTTCGCTGATTATCTTACGCTTTTTACCGTTTATTGCCTTATCCCACAGGAAGTAGGACAAAACGCCACCGCCTAAAAAGCCAGAAATTACGTATAATATTTCCATCTTTTAAATTATTACAGATATTAAAAATGAAAGCCCACTAATTAATTTATTATCAACCACTAAAATAGCTGAAAATAAATCAATAGCGGGCTATCGATATATAGTATTTTATTCGTTCAATGACAAAAAATCACTCAGTTGCTCATCCAATAAACGAATTTCCTCAACGATTGGCGATTCGTCAGCCTCATCCTGCATTTCCAGGTTTTTCAGTACAAATTGAAAGGCTGTCATAGCCAAAAAATCCTGCGAATCCTGGTTGACGTACTTCTTTTTGTACTCCAGAATGATGTCGTTAATCATCTTTGCAGCTTTCCGAATCCTCGCCTCTTCTTCTTCGTTTCGGTCAATCTTCAACGGGTAAATCCGTCCGTTGATATTAATATTTATTGAAAGCTTATCTGTCATCCTACCATGTATTGACTACACATTTAACTGAGCAATACACTTATCAATTTCCCGCACTATTTTATTGATGCGTTGCTTTACCATTTTTTTATCGTCGTCGCCAACTGATAAAGCTTTAGCTATCTTGAGATCGTTATACTTTTTGACCAGTTCTTCATTTTCACTTTTCAACTCAGCAATCGCTTTTTCCATTTCGGCTATTTTCCCTGCCATCACCTGACGCTCTTCCTTCAGATTCGAATGGCGTTTCATCAACAGCCTTAACTTTGCTTTAAAATCGTCCAGTAAAAGTTGATCTTCCCCGGTCATTTTTGTATACTTTCCCGGACAAAAATAATATTTTTGCCCAATTCAGTATACGAAGATAGGTTTATTTGTTGAATAGCATAAGGCTGAGAAAAAATGTTTTCAACAACCGATGTCAATAGTGCGAAAGACCACTTACAGAAATGACGGCCGGATCAATAGATTAGGCCAATCTTTGTTTGATACATAGCCATTAGAAAACACGACTAGAAATATTAGATTTTATGAAATATTTGCTTTTTTCGCTACTGCTTTTATTACTCAATCATCCGTATAACCCAACAATCAAAGCCGATTATTTTGAAGCGCCGCTAAAGATTCCGATGGTGCTGGCGGGTAATTTTGGCGAACTCCGGTCGAATCATTTCCACACCGGAATCGATATTAAGACACAAGGGAGAACCGGCTTACCCGTCTATGCTCCGGCCGATGGCTGGGTGTCGCGAATTAAAATTTCGCCCTGGGGTTTTGGAACAGCCTTGTATGTCGATCACCCAAACGGTTACACAACTGTTTACGGTCACCTGAGTCGCCTACGCGACGACTTAGCCAAATATGCCCGAAACATTCAATATCAAAACCAATCGTTTGATATCGACGTGACCGTTCCCCAAGGTAAGTTTCAATTAAAGCAAGGCGAAGTAATTGCTTACAGTGGCAACAGTGGAAGTTCAGGCGGACCACATCTTCATTTCGAGATTCGCGATACGAAAAACCAAAATCCAATCAACCCGCTGCTTTTCAACTTCAACATTAAAGACAACATGCCACCAAAACTGATGTCGGTGATGTTGTATCCACTTTCAGCCGGAGCACATATTAACCAAATTGACAAACAGAAGCCTTTCGACCTGGTACAGTTCGACGGGAACTATCACCTGAAAGGTAACCCAACAATTACCGCTGGCGGAGAAATTGGCTTTGGTCTTATGGGGCTCGATTACCTGAACGGCAGCTGGAGCAAATGTGGAATTTACGAGACCAGCCTGAGCGTAAACGGCAAGCTGGTTTACAATTTCAAATTAAATGAGCTAAGCTTCGATCAAAACAGATACATCAACAGCTTTATAGATTACACCTACCTGATTGATAACCGTCGCCGCTACCAGAAAAACTGGATCGAAGGGGGAAATCAACTAAACAACTACGTGATTCGTGAAAATGAGGGAAAAGTAACGATTGAAGCCGGCCATGATTATAACATTGCTTACCTGGTGAAAGATGCTTACGGCAATACCAGCCGCCTGAACTTTACGGTACACGGTAAAGCCCCGATTGCACCAGGCACCAGGCCTCAGGGTATTCCGGTACACTATGCCCAGGAATTTAAACTTCAGAAACCCGATGTGCAGGCCGACATGCAAGCCGGCACCTTTTACTCCGACTTCAACATGGATTACAAGGAATTGCCTTCAACTACCGGTTTATACAGTAAGCGAATTCAACTGCACGAAACCGATGTTCCGGTTCACCAGTCGTACGATTTAAAGATTAAAGCTGAAAACCTGCCTGCCCAACTGGACTCGAAAGCGCTATTGGTTGCGCTGGATCCTAAATCAGGTAGAAAGTACGGTTTGGGAGGGAAATATGCTGATGGCTGGGTTGAAGGTCAGGTACGCCAATTAGGTACTTTTGCGATTGCTACCGATACTGAAGCACCAAAAATTACTCCGATCAATATCAAAAACCACAGTACCCTAACCGACCGGAGCAAGGTAAGTTTTAAAATAACCGACGACCTGTCGGGGGTAGATCGTTATCGCGGCGAAATTGACGGCCACTGGGTCTTATTTGAATACGACGCCAAGAATAACCTGATTGAATATTATTTTGACGAAACGAGGCTCCAACTGGGGAAAAGCCACCAATTAAAGTTAACCGTAACCGACGGTGTCGGTAACGAAGGGATTTACAAGGCGCAATTTTACAGATAGGCCATACTTTAGTTGAAAAATGAGGGCTTAGAGTTTTCTCTAAGCCCTCATTTTTTTCATAAAAACCAAAATTATCCATCGAAACAGAATTCATTTCAATTTTATTTGAGAAATTTAGGGGAAGTGTTCCTTTCAAACAACGAATCTTTGTCAACTTAAAAATTGAATTATGAATCCATCTTCGATCAGAGAACTCGTTTATGCATTTCAAAAAAGCAGAATTCTATTAACCGGTTTCGAACTCGATCTTTTCACCAATATTGAAGAGTCTGGCACAACAAGCGAACAACTAGCACAAAAGCTTAACTTAGATCGACATGCCAGCGACCGTTTACTAAATGCATTGGTATCATTAGGCTTTCTCTCGAAAAAGGACCGGCTTTTCTTTAATACAGCTGAAAGTTTCAAATTTCTATCTCAAAAAAGCCCGAATTACCAGGGAGGCTTGATGCATTCGAATCATCTGTGGAACACCTGGAGTAATTTGACAGAGGTCGTCAGGACCGGTTTTTCAGCTCACCCGGCAGAAGTTAATGCTAGAGGAGAAGACTGGCTCTCCGCTTTTATTTCGGCCATGCACGACAGGGCAATCAAACAAGCACCACAACAACTGGCAGAGATCGGTCTTTCCGGCGTGAAATCAATTCTGGACGTTGGCGGAGGCTCCGGAGCCTATTCCATGGAATTTATCCGCAGAAAACCGGAAATTGAAGCTACGGTGTTCGATTTGCCAAATGTTGTACCCATTACAAACGGTTTTATTGAAAAGAATGGTTTTCAAAACAAGATAAAAACCTATATTGGAGATTATACAAAAGACCCTTTGCCTAACGGGTTTGACCTTGTCTTTTTATCCGCCGTCATCCACAGCAACCCGCTGGAAACAAATCAGCAGCTAATCAAGAAATGTTTCAAATCCCTGAACCCGAACGGACATATTATTATTCAGGACTGGATCATGAACAATGATCGCACCGACCCAGCATCTGGAGCAATTTTCTCGATAAACATGCTGGTCGGCACGGATGGTGGCGATTGCTATACGCAAGAAGAAGTTACAGAGATGCTAAAAACTGCCGGATTTAGCCAGATTCAAAGGACAGAACTGGATGCAGGATTAAGTCAAATGATTGCAAAAAAGATCTAACAATACCTGTTTTCACAAAAATCTAAAGTGGACACTATTCATGTCAACTTCGAGCTGACAGAATATTCTCACCCCAAAGCGAATAAATTCAAACATGAAAATAGCAAATAAAAGGTTCTGATCTCGGGATAAGATCAGAACCTTTTCCTTGTAGATTGACATGCAGTTCCTATTCTACAATTACATATTCACTATCTAAGTTTACCCCGGTAAGACCTGCATTGCTGTAATAGGTTTCCAAGACTCCCTGCAGTTTAACCAACAGCCTCAGCGAAGCACCCTGTGTAGTGTAAAGCCCAAGATTGGTGCGGGCAGTACCCGATGTTTCCAACTTTACAAATAACATGTTTGCAAGATCAGTTTCTGTGGAATCAGCAGCAATGGCAATGTTCGTATCAGCTGCATCTTCCCAATTGGTTGTTACATTGGTTGAGCTCTTTATGTACCCTACAATGTATCCCTGTACCCAGGCCGTGGTTCCATCCTGGATAGACTGCGCCTGCGCCACTGAATAAGGATTTTCGACAGTTCCGTCACCGCTGCCTGTCACGCTTGTCGTATCCGAAGAACCACCAATATCGATATCCCAGTTTTCAGATTGGGGCGTTGTAGTCGTCAAAACAGTTATGGTAATAGCACTGTTCCCGCTCAAAACCAGTTGCCCGGTTGCATCAAATGACAAAGTCCATTCGTCACCTGCTGCTAAGGCCTGGCTAGTCTCAAAGCTTCGGCTTTTCGCTTCGCCGTTGTCGGTATAGCTCAATACAACCTGCAATTTGTTTCCGGCCTCGTAATAAGCGACGGCTGTATCCAACTCGTCGAACACAATACCCGACACATTCGCTGAATAGGCAGTGAAGGACTGCTTAAAATTATCTGAAAACGCCACGGTTACGGAAGCCACCGCCTGACTGGCAACAACCTCCGCTTGACTTGTCTGATCAGCGGCAATATTAACTGTTGCCGAACCGGAATAATAAAGCCCTTCAGCAGCATCGCGGGTCGGCAAAACCACATCTGTGAGTAGCATACTGCTGGCAACAACATCATAACTACCAACCGGCAACTCAATTTCAGCAGGTAAGTTAATGTATTGCACTGGATAGCTATCCAAAAGAAGATCATCCTGGTACAAATAAATCCAGTAATCATCAACCGACGTACTTAGTGTTGTTGATTTAAGATCAGAGGTTGTTTCTACGACTTCTGCGTCAACTGTTGTTTGAAGTATTAACTTTCCAGTTTCAGACCGGGAGACTTCTTCCTGATGACAAGCGAACAATGCGATTACGCATGCCATCACAATGCATGTTTGGTAGAATGCTTTCATGATGTTGATCTTTAGTTTGTAAAGAATAAATTACCGGACCGTCCTTAGAACAAAGGTACGACAACAAAACACTGAAAGTCAACACGTACAAACCTCTTATCAAACATATTACACGAAGGCATTATTTACCATATGGTAAATAAATTCATTCAACTATTTCGTACATTATAAAAATCACAACAAAAAAGGAGCTCCAGTTCAACTGAAGCTCCTTTAGTATTTATTAGATTTCTTTGCTTAGCAAGCTAATTTACAAACTTTCGAAGAAGTCGTTTCCTTTGTCATCGACAATAATGAAGGCCGGGAAGTTTTCAATGCGAATCTTACGAACCGCTTCCATTCCCAGTTCAGGGAAGTCAACAATTTCAACCGATTTGATACTTTCTTTAGCCAAAATTGCAGCCGGTCCACCAATTGATCCCAGGTAGAAGCCACCGTGCTTTTTACAAGCATCAGTAACCGCTTTAGAACGGTTTCCTTTGGCCACCATCACCATCGATCCACCCAAGCTTTGGAATTGATCAACATAGGGGTCCATACGACCTGCAGTTGTTGGTCCGAAGCTACCCGAAGCCATTCCCTGTGGTGTTTTAGCTGGTCCGGCGTAATATACCGGGTATTTCTTGAAGTATTCAGGCATTGGCTGACCTGAATCCACAATCTTCTTGATTTGGGCGTGTGCAATATCACGGGCAACGATTAACGTACCGCTCAGATTCAAACGGGTTTTGATCGGGTATTTAGTCAACTCAGCCAACACCTCGTCCATCGGACGATCCAAATCGATATTTACAGGAGGTGCCATTTCCGGCGCTGCTTCCGGTAAGAAACGACGTGGATTTTTCTCCAGTTGTTCCAGGAAGATACCATCTTCGGTAATTTTTCCTTTAATATTCCGGTCAGCACTACAGCTAACACCCAAACCTACCGGACAAGAGGCTGCGTGGCGAGGCATACGAATCACACGAACATCGTGCACAAAGTATTTACCACCAAACTGAGCACCGATTCCGCTTTCACGACAAATCTTCAATACTTTTTCTTCCCACTCCAAATCGCGGAAAGCCTGACCACCTTCATTGCCTTCGGTTGGCAGGTGATCAAAGTAACCAGTCGACGCTTTTTTAACAGCAGCCAAGGTTGCTTCAGCCGATGTACCGCCAATTACCAAGGCTAAGTGGTAAGGAGGACAGGCAGAAGTACCCAAATCTCTGATTTTTTCTTTGACGAACTTAGTCAAAGCTTCTTCGGTCAATAAAGCTTTAGTTTGCTGGTACAAATAGGTTTTATTACCCGAACCACCACCTTTTGTTACAAACAGAAACTCGTATTTATTACCCTCTTCGGCATAAATGTCGATTTGGGCAGGTAAGTTACTGCCGGTGTTTTTTTCATCGAGCATCGTTAGCGGAACAACTTGCGAATAACGCAGGTTACGATCTTTGTACGTATTGTACACTCCTTTTGACAAGTACAAGGCGTCGTTTACACCAGTGTACACGTTTTCACCTTTTTTACCAACAACAATAGCTGTACCGGTATCCTGGCAAGTAGGTAGTTCACCTTCCGCAGCAATAACCTGATTTGCCAGCATCGTATGTGCCACAAACTTGTCATTATCGGTTGCTTCCGGGTCGTCCAAAATAGAACGAACTTTTTCGAGGTGAGCTGAGCGCAGGTAAAATGACACATCAGCAATTGCTTCTTTTGCCAATAACTCCAAGGCTTCCGGAGCTACTTTTAAAATTTTACGACCGTCGAATTCAACGGTAGAAACATAGTCTTTAGTAAGCAACCGGTATTCGGTTGTATCTTTTTGAATCGGAAAAGGTTTTTGATAAATAAATTCAGCCATAATAGTTTGAATTCAGTTGTTTTTGTTTCGTTTTTTGATAGATCCACCACTAAGGCGAATCCTACAAATATAGCCATTAGCGACCAAAAGAGCCTGAGATCAGTGGTATTTTTGGACTTCAATACAATTAATTTACACGATGAGGAAACTGCGGGTTTCAAGTTTTCTCATCCGACTTCCCTTTTACTTCAATGATTCGGTGATTAACGTATCAAAAGCCTCCATCAGTTGACGAAGCGGTTTATTTCCGACATCGTAACATACAGACTCAACTCGAGCAACTGGCAATATCTTAGGTGAAGTTCCGCTGATAAAGGCTGCATCGTACGCTTCCAAATCCGTTGTTTTAATATCGGTTTCGTAGCAAGCTAAGCCTAAGCTTCGGATACAGGCAATAATTCTTTTTCGGGTTATTCCTCCCAGCACTTTCTCAGCCGGAGCGGTATAAAAAGCCTCACCGCGAACAAAAAATACATTCGTTCGGCTTCCCTCAGTGATGCAATTGTTCCGATCGACCAGTAAAACCTCAGCCCAGTTATGCTCTGCAATGGCCCGATTAGCCATTTCCCGAACCGGAAGCTGTGCCACCTTAGCTTGCGGGTTTTCACGCTCGGCATGCAAAAGCCCAACAGCTACTCCTACCCGATATTGTTCCTCTGTCGGGTATTGATGCGGCACAACAAACATACGCATCAGCTGCTTTCCGTCAGGCTGCGTGAACAATTCAACCTTAACATTCCCATTATTAAGCAAATTGGCAAGAATGAGCTGATCAAGCTGTTTTTCAAACTCGTCAGGTGTAACAAAAACCGGCACATGCAATAATTCGCAAGAATGTCTGAAGCGGTTATAATGATCAGAAAGAAAAAGCACTTTACGATCGATTATTCTTATCACTTCGTAAATCATCATACTGGTTCGATCCCGAAACTCGGGAACTGGCGTTTCCCTGGTTAAACCATTTTCAACAAAATATTGTACATTTAAATTCACGTCTCAACTATTTTCAGTATCGTTACAAAAACAAATTCGGCAAAGGGCATGAATAGCGCATTAAAAATAACACTGATCTATTTTGGGATCGGCTTTTTATGGATTCTATTTTCCGATTTATTTATTAATTCGTTATCGGATGACTCCAATGTCATAACACAACTGCAAACTTACAAAGGATGGTTTTACGTTATCAGCACATCCTTCTTTTTGTATTTACTTGTTACGCGGGAAATCCGAAAAAAAAACAATTTGCTGCATGAATTAAAGGAGGCAAAAGATCAAGCTGAAAAAGCAGACCGCCTAAAGTCAACCTTTATATCGAACATGTCGCACGAAATTCGCACCCCCTTAAACGGAATTGTGGGTTTCAGCCAGCTACTGATTGAAGATGATCCCACCGACGAAACACGCCAAATGTACATTGATCAAATCAATCACAACAGTGATCTGCTTCTGAAAATCATCAACAACATACTGGATGTTTCTAAAATTCAGGAGAAAATGCTCGAGCCTAACTTTCGTATAATTTCACTCCCCGATTTTTTGCAACGAATTGGACAGACATACAACTCCCCGAAATCGGCCTTGTCGAATAAGGGCTTAAGCTTTAGCCTTGAGATTGCCTCGACCTGCTCCAGGCTTCATTTCGAGACTGATCCGGATTACTTAAGCCAGATTCTGTATAACCTGATCGATAATGCGGTGAAATACACCAGTGTGGGAACAATTCGCCTGCATGCTGAAAAAATGGGAAATCAGCTTCAAATTAATGTAGTAGACACCGGTATTGGAATTAAATCTGAAATTATACCCTTAATTTTTAACCGCTTTACACACTACCACAGGACGAATAAAGAATCCGATGGTTTCGGCCTTGGCCTTTCAATATGCAAGGGCTTAGCAGAAGCTTTACAGGCTGAAATTGAAGTTGAATCGGCCTATGGCAGAGGAAGCTGTTTCTCCGTCAAACTGCCGCTGATACACGAAAAAAAGAAGGAGCTACCGTAGCAACTCCTTCCCTGTTTTATGCTTTTGCTGCCTGATTACTTCACAGCAACAGTTTCAATTTCAACTAAAACACCCAAGGGCAATTCTTTCACCGCAAATGCAGCACGAGCCGGAGGATTTTCAGCATAACAACTACCATACACTTCATTCATCGCTTTAAAATTAGCCATATCGCTCAGCAAGCAAGTTGATTTCACAACGTCGGCAAATGTGTAACCAGCCTCAGTTAAAATCGCTTCAATGTTTTTCATCACTTGGGTAGTTTGCTCGGTAATACCACCGTCAACAACTTTACCAATGGCCGGATCAACAGGAATTTGACCTGAAATATAAAGCGTTCCGTTTACTTCAATTGCTTGGCTATAAGGGCCAATTGCCGCAGGGGCATTCGGAGTGGAAATGATACGTTTCATGTTTTTTATTTCAATGAATTAATAACTCTACCTGTTCCTATTTTTAATTGTATTACAAAGAAATAGAATTTGCGGATACCATAAACTGTCAAACATCACCTCAGAATAAAAGAATTTTACAAGATACAGCACGATGTTAAAAACATATTCGGCCCCCGAAAGTTTATGCAACTATTCCACCTTGACGAACTGAAGCGATTTTGTATTTTAGAGCAAATTTTACAACCCATGAATTTAGAGCAGGCAAAAGAAAAAATTGAAGCTCTCCGCCACGAACTGGAAGAGTTTAACTATCAATATTACGTGCTTTCCAATCCAAGCATCAGCGATTATGAATTTGACATGAAGCTGAAAGAGTTGGAAAAACTGGAAGCCGAATTCCCGCAATTTTTCGATCTCAACTCACCAACACAACGTGTAGGTAGCGACCTTAATCAGGAGTTTGTGCAGGTGAAGCATCAGTACCCGATGCTATCCCTTTCGAATAGTTACTCGGAGGCTGAATTGTACGACTTCGATCAGCGGATTAAAAAGCTGACTGATGAAGCCTACGAATTTGTTTGCGAACTAAAATTTGACGGAACCTCGGTGAGCCTGATCTATGAAAAAGGTGAACTGGTTCGGGCAGTTACTCGGGGCGATGGTGAAAAAGGTGACGACATTACGGCCAATGTGCGTACCATTCGCAGTATCCCGTTAAAGCTTAAAGGAAATGATTATCCGGCCAGCTTTGAAATGCGTGGTGAGATCCTGCTTCCTTTTGCCGTCTTTGCAGAGCTAAATCAGGCTCGTGAGGAAATTGGTGAAATGCCCTTTGCCAATCCGCGCAATGCAGCTTCGGGAACGATAAAAATGCAAAATGCATCAGAGGTTGCCAAGCGCAAACTGGATGCTTACGTCTATTACCTTTTAGGTGAAAACCTGCCGGACGACGGCCACTTCGAGAGCCTTCAACATGCCAGACAATGGGGGTTTAAAATTTCGGAACATACCCGAAAGTGTGCCGACATTAACAAAGTTGTTGAGTTCATTAAATACTGGGATACCGAGCGCTTCAACCTGCCTGTAGCCACCGACGGGATTGTCATTAAAGTAAATTCGCGCCGGGTACAAAACAACCTCGGCTTCACCGCGAAATCGCCTCGCTGGGCCATTGCTTATAAATTTAAAGCCGAACAAGTGAGCACAACGCTCGAGTCGGTCAGCTTCCAGGTTGGCCGTACTGGCGCTGTAACGCCGGTTGCGAACCTCACCCCCGTTCTTCTGGCAGGTACAGTTGTCAAACGAGCTTCATTGCACAATGCCGACATCATCAACAAGCTGGATTTACACCTTGAAGATGTTGTTTACGTTGAGAAAGGCGGCGAGATCATTCCTAAAATCGTCGATGTAAATGATAGCCTGAGAAAAGCCGATGCTCAAAAGATCGAGTTTATCCACGAATGCCCCGAATGTGGTACTGCTCTTATCCGCAAAGAAGGAGAAGCAGCCCACTACTGCCCCAACGAAACCGGTTGTCCACCGCAGATCAAGGGAAAGATTGAGCATTTCATCAGCCGTCGTGCAATGGATATTGACGGACTCGGCCAGGAAACCATCGAATTGCTTTACCAGCAAAATCTGATCGGCAATAGTGCCGATTTATATGAGTTGAAAGCCGAACAATTAACCCCGCTGGAACGCATGGGCGAAAAATCAGCTGAACGAATACTCAGCAGCTTACAGGAATCGAAAAATGTACCCTTCGAGCGTGTCCTCTTCGCCTTAGGCATTCGCTTTGTGGGAGAAACCGTGGCCAAAAAGCTGGCTCAAAAACTGATTAATATCGAGGCGATTGAGAATGCAACACTTGAAGATCTGATCAATATCGACGAAATAGGTGGTAAAATTGCCGAAAGCGTGATCGCCTACTTCCGCGATAATAGCAACCGCGAACTTGTAAACCGGCTGAAAGCCCAAGGCCTTCAATTTGAATTACACGAATCGGTGTTGGAGGGACGAAGCCAAAAGCTGGAGGGACTAAGTATTGTTATCTCGGGAACCTTTGAAAAATATTCGCGTGATGAACTCAAGGACCTGATTGAAAAAAATGGCGGCAAAAATGTCGGTTCCATTTCAAAAAAGACTTCCTACCTGTTAGGAGGCAGTAATGTAGGCCCTTCGAAACTCGAAAAAGTGGAAAAACTAGGTATCCCGATTATTTCGGAAGAGGAATTCCTACAGATGATAGAATAATCATTTTTACGGACATTCAATTTAAAATTAAAAGCACAAAAGCATCATTGCTTTCAGTTTATTAACTCAGCTTGTTTTTCGAGCTTACTTTTTCAGCAAACAAGTGCTATTCAGAAACAAATTCTTATTTTTGCGCACGGAATTATGGGATTAAAAAGCAAATTAGTTTACTGGCGGCTGGAACGCATTGTAAAGTCCAGAAAACGCAGCAAAAAATTCGTCAATTTAAATAAAGCCCAATACGTGGGAATTATTTGGAATGAGAATGATCGGGCTGCTTTTGAAATGCTGAAAAAATATTTGCAGGATCATCAAATCCGGCAAAAAGATATCTGCTATTCAACGGAATCGCGGGAAATTACATTCAGCAACAGGGACTTTTCGTTCTCGGGAAAACCCAAAAATCCGGCCGTCATTGAATTCATTAAGGAAAGATTTGATCTTTTAATCGATATCAGTTTATCTGACAAGCTCCCCGTTCAAATTGTGCGGGCCAAATCGGCAGCCAATTTTAAAACCGGATGGAGTTTGGCAACACCAAATTTCTTTGATTTTAGTGTTGATGTCAGTAAACGAAGAGATGCCTATTATTTGGCAGAACAGTTGATTCATTATTTAAATGAAATAAATTAAAATTAGCATGGAACACCTTTTTAAAGGCGCCGGAGTGGCTCTAATCACTCCATTTAAAGAAGACTTATCAATTGATTTCAATGCTCTGGAGACACTTGTTGAAGAACAAATCGTTTCGGGAACAGACTACCTGGTGGCATTGGGAACGACTGCTGAAACTCCGACTTTAACAGCAGAAGAACAAAACGAAGTAATCAAATGTATTAAAGCGAAAGTAAACAAGCGTGTTCCGGTTATGCTAGGTATGGGGGGTAACGATCCGGTAAAAGTGATTAAAGCGATCGAAGCCACCGACTTTGAAGGAATTGACGGAATTCTAAGTGTAACTCCATATTATAATCGTCCGGCACAAGCCGGATTAATTGAGCACTATAAACTGGTTGCTGGTGCATGTCCGGTTCCGGTGGTATTATACAATGTTCCTTCGCGCACCGGTGTTAATATGGAATCAGCGACATCAGTAGCCATTGCTAAGGCGTGCCCTAATGTGGTTGCCATCAAAGAAGCCTCGGGCGAATCGTCGCAAGTGGCGCGAATGGTGAAACACGGACCTGCACATTTTGAAGTTATTTCAGGCGACGATGTGCTGGCTCTACCGATTATTGCAATCGGTGGAATGGGCGTAATTTCAGTTGCTTCCAATGCTCTGCCGAAACAGGTAGCAGATTTAGTACACCTTTCACTGGAAGGAAAATTAAACGAAGCCCGCGAGTTGCACCTGAACATGGTGGATCTTTTCAAGCTGCTTTTCCGCGAAGGTAACCCGGCAGGCATTAAAGCCTTAATGGAGATTATGGGTAAATCAACGTCAAAAGTTCGCTTGCCTTTAATGGCTGCAACCCCTGAATTGTATAAAGATCTGGAAGAAGAGCTGAAGCGCGTACTTTAAGCCTCTTTCTTTTATCGATATTGAGACCATTGAAATCGGCTGTGACAAGCAACTGAATTCAATGGTCTTTGTTTTATTTATTACTTTCGCTATCGAAAACTTTAAAACAAAACAGACAATGAAAGTTGAGTTTCCCGAAATACCTTCTCCATGTTATGTGTTGGAAGAAAAGCTCCTGCGCAAAAACCTCGAGTTAATTCAATCGGTATCCAAACGTGCAGGGGTTGAGATCATCCTGGCGTTTAAAGGTTTTGCCATGTGGAGTGCGTTCCCCATTGTTCGCGAATATATTTCGGGGGCCACAGCCAGCTCATTGCACGAAGTGAAGTTGTGCTACGAGGAAATGAAAACCGAAGCACATACCTATGCACCGGTTTACGATATGGAAAGCTTTCCGGAGATCATTCAACTTTCGAGCCACATCACCTTTAACTCGTTGAGCCAATACGAACGCTTCTACCCCCTGATTCAGGCATCGGGAAAGAAAATTTCGGTGGCCTTGCGTGTTAATCCGGAGTTCTCGGAAGTGGAAACCGAGCTTTACAACCCTTGTGCACCGGGTTCGCGGTTAGGAGTTATTGCTGAGCAAATTGGCGACGTGCTGCCGGCCGGCATCGACGGGTTACATTTTCACACCTTGTGCGAATCCTACTCAACCGACCTGGAAAAAACACTGGCGGCTGTTGAAGCGAAGTTCGGCCAATTCCTGAAACAAGTGAAATGGCTCAATATGGGTGGTGGCCACCTCATGACCCGCAAAGGGTATAATGTAGATCACCTGGTTGAGATACTTAAAGGATTGAAAAGCCGCTACCCTCACCTGCATATTATTATGGAGCCGGGCAGTGCTTTTGCATGGGAAACCGGTTTCCTGAAAGCAAGCGTGCTCGATGTGGTTGAAAATAAAGGGATCAAAACAGCTATGCTCGATGTTTCGTTTGCAGCACATATGCCCGACTGTTTAGAAATGCCCTACCAGCCGCGTATCCGCCATGCAGCCATTGGCCCGGTCGATGGCCGGTCAACATACCGCATGGGCGGCAATACCTGCCTTAGCGGCGACTATTACGGCTACTGGTCGTTTGAGGAGGCGTTGCAGGTTGGTGACGAAATCATACTGGAAGACATGATTCATTACACCATGGTGAAAACAACCGTCTTCAACGGTGTGCAACATCCGTCTATCGGAATGATCAAAGCAAACGGCGAGTTTAAATTGATCCGCAAGTTTGGGTACGAAGATTATAAAAACAAATTGAGCTAGTTTAGACGAATTGAAAGGTGGAAGGTGCTTAGCATCCCCATGCTTAGCACCATTAGCCTCCCAAACTGACAACTCCAACGCCAGTACGAACAACTGCAACTCCGGTACTGACTACTGCATTTTCGGTATTAACAACTGTTTTTTCTGTTCTGGCAACTGTATTTTCTGTTCTGGCAACTGTTTTGTCTGTTCCGGCAACTGGAACCTCTGGATTGTCTACTGTCACTCCTGTATTAGCAACTGTGATTCCTGTTCCAGCAACTGGAATTCCGGGAGTGGCAACTGTGTTTCCTGTATTGACAACTGTAACTGCAGGGTAAGCTCTCGTAACTTCTGGACTGACAACTGTGATTCCGGTGTAAGCTCTCGTTACCTCTGTACGAGCTCTCGTTACCTCTGGGTAGACGCTCGTGAACGCAGACCAAGGTCTTGTAAGCTCGGGGTAGCCTCTCGTTGGCTCGGGTGAAGCTCTCGTTACCTCTGTACGAGCCCTCGTGACTTCGGCTCTCAATCAGAGCTTAGCATTCCATGCTTAGCTCCTTGCACTTCCGGCATACCAACGCTCATGCTTAGCACCATTAGCCTCCCAAACTGGCTACTCAGCGCCAGTATTGGCAACTCCAATCCCAAGGTAAGCTTTTCCAACTTCAGATGAAGCTCTTCCAACGGTGCTTAGCATTCTATGCTTAGCACCTTACCCCCGAAGCTCCCGGTTGGACCCGGTCTGCTTCAGTTGATTCAAAATGCAGTCGCACCCCTTTCAAAATACACTTCTTCTAAACTTATTGTACATTCGTGTGTTTGGAAGGATGAAAAATCACCCATAAAGCAGACGACAAGTCATGGCAAAGAAAAAACACAAACGCATTACGCGCGAATCTCTGAAAAAAACCTTACGGCTTTACAAGTTCATGAAGCCCTACCGGTTCGAATTTTACATCGGTCTTTTTTTCCTGTTGGTAACCAGTGCAGCAACCTTAGCATTCCCAAGGCTGCTGGGTATTTTGGTTCACCTGGGAACAACCGGCGAACCGCAGCACAAAATCAACCACATCATGCTGATTTTATCTGGGGTGTTGGTTATGCAAGCCATCTCGAGTTTCATTCGCACCAATATGTTTGTGCGGGTAACGTCCAAAACGCTGGCTGCCATCCGTCAGCATACCTACAGCCATTTGGTTCGCCTGCCCATGAGCTTCTTCCTGAAACGACGCGTTGGTGAACTCAACAGCCGTATTTCATCCGATATTTCGCTGCTCGAGGATACGCTGACCTCAACGGTTGCCGATTTCCTGCGTACCATGCTCATCATTATCGGAGGCATCACGTTTCTGTTCTTCATTTCAACCAAGCTTACCTTGTTCATGCTGATGGTTTTGCCGGTGGTGGTCTTTATTGCCGTCATCTTCGGACGCTTCATCAAAGGCTTTTCCAAGAAAGTTCAGCAAGGAGTTGCCGAGTCGAATACGATTGTAGAGGAAACACTTCAGGGGGTACAAAATGTGAAAGCTTACGCCAACGAGTTTTTCGAGATTGGCCGCTACACCGATAAAACCAACGAGGTTGCCCTTACCGGAATTAAAGGTGGATGGTACCGTTCGTGGTTTTCAGCCTTCATGATTGTAGGCATGTTCGGGGCCATGGTTGCCGTAATCTGGAGAGGAACCATCCTGATTTCGAGCGGACAGATTGATCCGGGGCAGCTGTTTTCGTTCGTCTTATACAGTGCTTTTATTGCCGG